>DAOVTM010000155.1 GCA_030633145.1 Desulfobulbaceae bacterium | reverse complement strand
TCGCCTGAAATGAAGGATGCCAAAAACTGAGGGAAAGGTGTTACTTCAGACTTCGTGACCTCCCATTTTCAACAGTCATTTTTTACTCACCACAGAGAACACAGAGGACACAGAGTCTTAATTTTCTCTGTGTCCTCTGTGTTCTCTGTGGTAAAATAAGCTGCTATTTACGACTGGTTGGTACCCATGAACTGTCGCACAAGGGGATCGGAGGTAATTATAAAATAAATATCTCCGTTTTCCGACACATCTTTGCTCTTTTCAGCCCCTTCCTCTTTCACTTTCAGGTCAGGGGCAATGTCACGCTCTGCACTCAACTTAACAGTGGCGATAATGCCAAGATCTGCGGTCTGCTTAATTTTTTTCGCCGCATCAAAGACATCTTCCGAAACCGCCCCATGTTTATTAAAGGCCCAGTACAATATCTTGCCATGGGCAATGGTGGTGGGAGTTCCGAATTTATCCATCAGGCTGGCAACCATTTCCTTGAACTCTACTTTGTCAGCCTCATTCTTCTGCTGATACATGGCAAGGATTCTGTCGGTTTTTTCATCAACGACTATAACCAACTCGGCATCACTGAATTTCCAGGTTCCCTCATAAGCCTTCCCTTGCAGCGGATGCTTTTCAGCAATCTTTTTCTGCTCTGCAGTGAGTTTTTCTCCCACCACATACCCGTTCAGGCCGAGCTTTAAGGAGATAACTTCTTCCAACAGTGTGGAGCTATCATCCGCCTCAACACTACTTGAAAATGATGTTACAAGCAAAATCGCAACCACAAAGGTGATCAGCCGTATTATTTTTCCTGCTTTTCCACAATATCTTATTTTTTCACAATACATAGAAATCAATCCTCCATAAAAAAAACGCCCCACTTTCCTGACTAGAAAGCGGAGCGAAGATTCAACTCTGGACTTATCACCCTACTGGCGGATTAAACCCCTTACCTGTAAGTGCCACTGGATCGTCCAGATGCCGTTCCCACGCAGGAGCGTGGGAACAAGATTAAAAAACGCCCCGCTTTCCTGACTGGAAAGCGGGGCGAAGGTTCTACTCTGAATGTACTAAACGGCTCTTATTCCTTCTTATCACCGTAACGTTCAGCAGCCTCAGCCTTGATAGCCTCCATCTGACCAGCATCAAAGCCACCTTTGTACCAGGCATGCTCAGGTTTAGCAAGCAGCTCGTTGATGACCTTCTCATACTTCTCGGTCATACCTTTAGCCTCTGCAAGATGCATCAGCTCGGGGATGAACTTGAAGTAGAAATGATGAGCAACTTCGTACATACCGTGCCAATGGGTATAATCAGGACCCTGCATGGCAGCACCGTGACGGGCGCGACGTCCCTCATGATGCCAGATTTCCCACCAGATCCAACCAAGCTCGGTATGGAAGGTGGAACCATGGATCAGGCCGTCTTCCTTAGCCATTCCGTACAGCATTTTGGTAGGTTTGGCAAATTTCTCATTGTAGGTTACTACCAGAGAATCAAACTGTTTGTAGAAGTTGTCAACCTGCTGCATACCATGACAGGACTTACATGCGCCCTTCATGTTATTACGACGATCTTCCCAGGAGATAACCTTGGCAACCTGCTTGGTAGCCATAACTTTCTTCAGTTTACCATCTACCAGATTGTAGGTTTTATACTTAGCATCCTGACCAGCCATTGGGGCAATATCACCAGGAACGTCCGCAACGGTGCCATCATTAAAGATTACACGATTCAGTTTAACAGAAATTTTCGGACGCAGTGTCCAGGAAATACGGTCACCAACATTATGGGTATTCGGAGCAATGCCACCGTCCAGTTTCACATAAGCACCCATGTGACAGGTAGAACAGGTCGGAGCTGAATAATAATCCTTACCCAGTACCCAGGAACCATTCTTCAGGATGTTCATACCGTTTGCACCGGCTTCACGCACAGATGAATTGTAGGCAATACCATGTTTGGACTCAAGATAAATCTCAGCCTGTGGATGATCCGGGCCAAGATGACATTTTCCACAGTTCTCAGGCTGACGAGCAGTAGAGGAACGGAAGGAATGTTTTGAATGACAAGCCATACAGGATCCCTTGGAACCGTCAGGATTGATCCGGCCAATACCAGTATTCGGCCAGGTCATGTGGTCAATCATAACAGCTTTTGCCTCATTAAGAAGCGGCTTGCCGTCTTTACCACGTTTTATTTTGATGATGCCGCCATGACACTGCCAGCAACCGTTCACAACATCGGCCTTGGTCGGCTCCATGGAGCAGATTACCTCACCAACTACGTTGTCAAGGGATGCCATAATCTCACCGGCAGTAGCGTGATGAGAGTTTACCATTTCATTAACTTCACGCTCATGGCAGAACTTACAATCCATGGGTGAAAGAATGGTTTTAATAAAGGCACCTTCATGCTCGTAACCAAGCTCTTCGCCTTTATTGGCAGCATGACAGTTGTAACAACCAACCTGACCATCTTTAGCCGCTGCATGGGGAGAATGCTGCCACTGTTTCACGAGTGATACATTCTCTTTTAAATGGCAGTTCACACATTTTACATTCAATGCCTTTGCTGCCTCGTCCTGAGTGTTTTTTGACTGCTCAGTAGTTGCAAAGGCAGAACCGGCTGCAAAAAGGCCAAGCACCGCAATACAAAATGTTTTTCTCAAATGTTTCATTCAATTCCTCCTGATTTGAACGTCTTTAACCTCTTCAACTTACCAACCTGCCTGCAATCCGTTCTCCGAACCACCGGCAAACCTTACTTTCCAGCTCTTCAGCTTTTTTTGTTTTTCCCTCCTTTAAATCTTCCTTTTTTCTGTTGTACATTCGTGTCTATATTTATTAACAGTTACAAATCCCCCTGTTCCCATGCTGAAGCGTGGGAACAAGGGAATCCGACTTCTGTCATCCGGCTTCTGTCTTCTGACATGCCGGATCATCGTCCAGCCAGAAAGGAAACACCTTACCGAGAATATAGAGAAAGACGACCGGAGCGATCAAGATTACAAGAGCAACCAAAATACCTTCTTTTTCAAACCACAACGGATGAAAAACCGTATGACCACGTTCACTCTTGGACATTAACTGACCGCCGATTACCACGTTCCAGCGCATGAGAAGAACCTGAATAAGGATCATCAGCGAGACAACGGAGCCTACAACTTTCACGACTACATCAGGCAGTTTCACCAATGACAGTATTCCCAGTACAATAAAGGGGATCACCGAAAAAATAAAGATCTGCGCCACCCAGAAGGTACCCCACAATGGGCCGAAATAGAGTTCATGCAGTTGGTGCCAGTGATGGGTTGCCATATAGAAATGGGAAAAGAGTTCCAGCATCTCAAAGACAAAGTCCAGAATAAAACAACCCCAGAGAAACTTGATCAGGGTGCGCACACAGTCCATATCAAGGAACTTACCGGTATAGGTCTTGATAAGCACATAGGAAAAGATAATACCGGCAATACCGGAAACACTGGCTGAGAGCAGAAAGATTACCGGCATCAGCGGCGTAGCCCACATGGGATTGGCCTTAACACCGCCAAAGATAAAACCGACATACCCATGCAGGGTACAGGCCATGGGAATACCAATGGCTGCCAGAAAGGCAATCAGTTTATGGTCAAAGGCAAGGGATTTTTCCGACACATTATCACTGCCCATGGACAGGATAACATACAGAACCTTCATAAAGCCGGTTGATGTTTTTCTCAGGGCTACCAAAGTCGGACGGTAGATAAAGAGAATCTCAAAGATGAGCAGTACAGTGTAAGCGGAATAGATATAACCAAATCCAGCCATGGCCGAAGTCGGACTTGGGGTGAGCATCATACTTAATGCCCGCTCCGGATGACCGAGATGGTTGAGCAGCGGAGCCGTGGCAAAGGCCACAAAGGCAAGCGCAAAGATAAGCGCATACCGTGAAACCGGCTTCAACGATTCAATACTGAATACATGGTAGAGTGAAGACACAATAAATGCGCCAGCCACAATACCGGTAATATACGGGTAGAGAACGATCATCAAACTCCAGTGGACATGAATATCGTTCGGAAAAACAAAGTTCATTAATTCTGCTGCCGCAGCTCCATGTTCAGGACTCATTACACCACCTCCCTTCGTAAGCCCACATAGTGGAGTGACGGTTTATTGCCCATACCCGGTTTTAACACCGAAATAACATGCGGCTGATGTAAGATCTTATATACCTCAGATTCTTTGTCATTCAGATCGCCAAATTTTCTCGCCTGTACCGGACAGACATTAACACAGGCGGGCAGCAATCCCTTGCGAACCCGATGGTAACACCAGGTACACTTATCAGCAGTCTTGGTCTTGGGATTAATAAAGCGGACTGAATAGGGACAGGCCTGGATACAGTAACCACAGGCAACGCAGCGTTTTTCATCAATCAGGACAAATCCGTCCTTGGTCTGAAAGGTTGCGCCAACCGGGCAGACCTGCACACAGGAGGGATGCTCACACATATTACAGAGTTTGGGTACAAAGAAGGTGTCGCGTATAGGATGCGGTATGCCCTCACGCGGTTCCTGATAACCGTCCAGACCGCCATTGGGGCTGTCAACATAGACATTATCCTCATCATCAATAATATACCGTTCCACCCAGGTTCGGTACATGCCGTCCGGCACCTGGTATTCGTTTTTATCGGCAACGCAGCAGGAACCGCAGCCGATACAACGGGTTATATCAACAATAAAGGCAAACTTTCTCTTGGTAATAAAGGTGCCATTATCTGTACGCATCCCAGTGATCTGTTCCGGAATATCCGTAAGATCCATGGCACCGGCCGGGATAACCAGCAGCAGGGAACCGGCAATGGTTCCGCCAAGGACGTTTTTAATAAACGTCCTCCGATCTCTGGACATCTCCTGCATTATTAAATCCATTTTCATTTGCTGCCCTCCCCTGCTCCTACAATGGCCTTGGCCTGATTTACCCACATCAATGGAGCATGGACATTATGGCATTGATTACAGTTATGGTCGATTCGTACTTTTTTCTCTTCAAGATGCTGCGGCATGGAGATCATCTTGATAGACTCTTTCGGCCGTGCCCTGATAATCTGATTATGACAGCGCAGACAGAGGGTTTTTATCTCCTCGCCCTGTTTTTTGGGAAGGTCGCCGATGAGATTGCCATCTTTCACGTGATCCGCTGCAGGTCCGTGACAGAACTCGCAGGAAACAGTTTTATGTACCCCCTCCAAGTGCATTTCACGAATATAGGGATGGCAGACAAGACAGGAGGCATTGGTTCCATTACGAATAGGCCGGTTGACCTCATCCATCACTGCATCGCCTCGGTAATGACCAAACTCGCCCATTTTCTGAGGGTACATCTCCCGCATCATCTCGGGCATCATCGCTCGTACTGCGTCGGTCTGCAGCATGGGAACTGCATAATAAGTTCCAACACCGGCAGCAATGAAAAGCAAAAGGACATATACCAGATGGGTGTAACTTTTTGATTTGTACTCCTGTTGCACAAAGACCTCCCTATGTTAACAGCATATTGGTTGCAATTGAGTTCATAATAACTCTGCAATTCTTGTTCCAAAATAAAAATAACCATCATTCAGCAACATTGAATTAAAGCAATCTTGTCCCGTTACCACAAGGTAACATTTTCTCCCGGAATCAGTGTCACCAAATGGTAATGCTCTGAAAAGCAGTGGTTCTATTAAAGGGTACTTTAAGGAATGACTTGACCTGAACGGGAAATCAGGGCAGATTAGATGCAACCGTTTAAGCCTCTATATGAATCTAAAATCTCTCTGCCAAATATCCTGCCATGAGAAAAAAAGGCCGCATGGAGCGTGAAGCAAAGACTGTTGAAGTGATGATACGCAGGTACTGCAGAATGAAGCACGGTGCAGCCCCCCTCTGCAAAAAATGCGCAGAACTGCTCGCATACACGAATAAACGGCTGGCAAACTGCCCTTTTCAAGAGGGAAAAACAACCTGCGGCAAATGCAGGGTTCACTGTTATAAACCTGCGATGCGGGAAAAGATACGGGAAGTGATGCGGGTTGTCGGGCCGCGTATGGCCCTTGTTGATCCGCTGATGGCAGTGCGCCATCTCCTGGACGGGCTGCGCAAGGATCCGCTTAGACCAGTTCAGGAAAACACTGATGATAAATAAATAGTATCTTCTTTAAAATGTATGGTTAAATCGGGCAGGCATCCTTCATTTGCCAGTTGACATTTTTCGCACAATCTGGCTCCCAGGTAAGCGAAGACTCCGAGCTCCAGCTTGTGAACCAGGAAATACTGGAGCCTGGGAACCAGGAACTTTGTGGGAGCATTGTATTACCAAAAGTGTCAACTACTTTTCGCCTGAAATGAAGGATGCCATCGGGCAACCGGCTTTTCCACCCTACGACTACCTGTATCGCTTGAAGCAACAGGATATTTCCCATCAAATTTAACAAGGATACAATAAATGGGTAATCTGCCCCCTGAATGTTTGTCCATGGTCAGTAACCAGACCGGCGGACAGCAGCAGGTTTCTTTTCAAGGATTATCCCCTTTCTTGAGTCTAACCAGCTATCGTTATCTGCAAAAACTTCATACCTGACCTCTTGCGAAACAGTGTCAAAACGGGCTATTTTCTTGATAAGCTCCTTGTCAACATCACCGTTGCCGTCAAAGGTCTGTTTACCGGTCACCCCGATCCACTCAAAAGAGTGCAGCACCTCGGCCACCTTGCCAGGGTTGGAACTACCTGCTTCCTCCATGGCTGCGACGAGTACCTTGACCGCATCATATCCCTGGGCTGCCCAGGTATCAGGGTTCATTTTATATCGCTTAACAAATTCCCTGACAAATGTCCTGGTTTTCTCTGGCCCGTCTGGGTCAAGACCAAGCTGGTAATGAAAGGGTGCCGGTGCGACCGAACCAACCACATCCTTCCCACCGATTGAGCAAAACCGAGAAACATCAATCCCATCACCACCAAAGACCGGCTGATTAAGCCCGGCTTTCCGCATCTGCTGAACCAGTATGGTCACCTCTGGATGGGCTCCAGCGAGAAAAACCGCATCAAAATCCCTGTGTTTCCAGAAATCCAGTTCCTTGCTGAAGTTCATCTTCTCGCCAATAGGCTCAAAGGAACGGCGGTCAACGACCTCCAGGTCAATCCGCTGAGCCCGTTTTTCAAACTCATTGCCTAACCCCCGGCCATAGGAGCTTCTCGAACTTGCCACCATTACCTTCAGGCAGCCTTGCTTCTTGGCAAAATCAGCCATCTGCTTACCGATTTCCCGATCTTGGACAATATTGCGAAAGACCAGGTTGTATCCCTGGGCGGTAAATTTAGGAGAGGTGGCACCCGGCGAGAGCATCAGGACACCATAGTAGTTGTAGAGGGTTGAAACCGGGATAGAGATAAAGGAACTCAAGTTCCCTATCACTGCGACGATGTTCACTGAATCCTGCACAGAAGTATTGTTACCGCTTTCCTCTGCAGTGACCCGCCCTTCTATGAATTCCAAAGCAACACGGCGACCATCATTGATAGATCGTTTATCGTCCTTGAAGAACAGTACCAGCTGGTGATTAGAGTCTCCGAGCCTGATCCCCCCTCCCTTATTGACCTCATCCTGAGCCATCTCAATTCCCTGGCGGAAGAGAATACCACTGGAGGAGAAAGAAAAGGTCACCCCAAAATGGATGTCTCCGTTATCCCTGTCACTTTTGTCCGCATCCAGGCCACGCTGTACTGCCGGATCTTCCACAGTATTGCAACCGGTCAGGAGAACAAACGGAAGGACAAACAAAAAGACAAGGGTAAATTTCATATTCATTATACACATCCTCTTCATCGCTGTTTTCAGGCAATCTGCCGCCTGGCGAGTTTGGCAAAATAGCCATCCTGTTCCATCAGCTCATCATAGGTGCCGGATTCCATCAGGCGACCGTGATCAATGGCAAAGATACAGTCGGCATTTCTGATGGTACTGAGCCGGTGCGCAATCACCACCCTGGTCGCCTGCAGCTTTTCAAGGCTTTGCGTAACCATGGCCTGGGTACGGTTATCAAGGGCACTGGTAGCCTCATCAAAAAAGAGGATCTTAGGTTTATGGACAATGGCCCGGGCGATGACCATCCGCTGCCGCTGGCCGCCGGAAAGGCCGCCCCCTCCTTCGGCAATGATGGTGTGCATCCCCATGGGCATATCCTCTATGTCTTCGGCAAGACCGACCGACCGTGCAGCCTCCCAGGCATCGTCAATGGTCAGGTGGACAGATGCGCCGATGATGTTGGAGAGGAGGTCGCCACTCATTAACTGTGCGTTCTGCAACACCACTCCTATCTGCCTCCGTACCATGCGGATATCAATCCCTGACAGTTCCTTGCTGTCATAAAAAATCGACCCGGCCTCCTGGTGTTCAAAGCCAAGCAGCAACCTGAGCAGGGTTGACTTGCCGGAGCCGGAGCCACCGACAATGGCAATAAACTGGTGCGCCTTAATATGGATGGAGAGGTCATTGAGGATCAACGGACCATCTTTAACATAGCGGAAACAGACATTACTGACCTCGATTTCTCCCTGCAGCTCTCCGGGTGCGGCTCTGGAATCATCTGCCTCCGGCAGGGTGGTCAGTATGGGCAGGATATTCTGATAATAGGGCTGGATAGTCATGATGGAGAGAATACCGTTACTCATTTCAATACCAGCAACAATAAAGATGCCAAAGGCGGCGTTAAAGGCAAGAAACTCCCCTGTTGAGAGGACTTCGTCATAGACGGTCTGCTCTCCGAAGACAAGGAAGGAGTATGCCGCAAAGATAGTCATC
>DAOVTM010000396.1 GCA_030633145.1 Desulfobulbaceae bacterium | reverse complement strand
AAATAGCACCCACTGGATCGTCAATCTTTGCCTTGTCGATAAAGACGATGGAGGGGACAACCAGTAGTCCGCCGATGATGCCGACTATCGTGGCCATAGCCGGTGACGGGGTCAGGGGTTCGGCAGTGATTGCCACCAGACCTGCCAAGGCACCGTTCAGTGCCATGGTCAGATCCGCCTTACCAAACCAGGCTCTGGAAAGCAGCAGTGCTGCGACCAGGCCGCCTGCAGCAGCAGTGTTGGTATTTACAAAGATCATGGAAACCGCATTAGCCTCTGTTATATTGCTGATTTTCAGTTCTGAACCTCCGTTGAAGCCGAACCAGCCCATCCAGAGGATAAAGGTGCCAAGGGTTGCCATGGGAAGATTACAGCCGGGGATGGCCCTGACCCTGCCGTCTTTACCGTACTTGCCCAGCCTTGGGCCGAGAATCAGAACTCCGGCCAGAGCAGCAGATGCGCCGCAGAGGTGAACCAGTCCAGATCCTGCAAAGTCAAGAAAGCCCAGGCTGTTGAGGAAGCCTCCGCCCCATTTCCAATAGCCGCTTACTGGATAGATAAACCCGGTCATGACTACTGCAAAGGCAAGAAAGGCCCATAGTTTCATCCGCTCTGCCACTGCACCGGAGACAATAGACATGGCCGTGGCCACAAATACCACCTGGAAGAAAAAGTCAGACATGGTGGAGTGGTTGATTCCGCCATTACTGTTGAGAACTGCGTCAACGGTGTTGTCCGCCCCCAGTAAAAAGCTGAAACCGGGTATAAATGAGCTGATAGCAGTTCCGTACATGATGTTATAGCCGAAAAGAAGAAACATAAGGCAGGCTATTGAGTAGAGGGCAACATTCTTGGTCAGGATCTCTACAGTGTTTTTACCCCGAACCAGTCCGGCCTCCAGCATGGTAAAACCAGCTGCCATCCACATGACCAAGGCACCGGACATGAGAAAATAAAAGGTATCCACGGAATAGGATAGCTGAGTCAGGGTATCGGCAACGGATGCAATTGAGGGTGTTTCCCCTGCCATGGCCGATCCCGCCAGGGCAAGACTGGAGATAATGACAGCCCCTCCCCGGTACATCCTGGTGTTGATTGTTCGTCTGTTTTTCATTGTTGCTCCTTTTGGTCGATATGATGAATTGTTGAATCGTTTGCTGCTGTTCAAGTAGCAAATGTTGTGCCAATGAGAGTTTTTTTATTTTCACCTTATAAAATCAAGATATTAGCTTGATAGAGAAAGGCGACTCTGGATAGAATATCACATTTATGTATAGAAAATTATTTGAGCTATACAAAATAGTTATATCTGCGCATCGCACACGTGAAAAGCAATAGGCGTTACAGTTCCAAGCGATATTTATTTTATAACTATTAGATAATAAACTATTAAATCTACAGCTATCCCTTTTCAAGGCATTACATTATTGTAAAATACAACTATAACTCCTCTGGCTCAACCCGGCGAATGGTATGAAATACCTGTCTGTCATTAGAGGTATCCGTATAGCTATTTCAGGATTCATCCCTTTTCTTTTTTCCAGTGGCAATTTGGGGGCAATAATGCTAAACATAACCTCTTCCTGCTGGAACAATGCTGGAAACAGAACCACCTGTGAATCTCAGCCTGAAACTGTTTACGGACAGTGGAGCAGCATGCAATTTAACAGTTTTTTATTTCTCCTTTTTTTCGCTGTAACCTGGTTTTTTTACCTGTTATCTGGACAGAAACGTCAGAATATTATTCTCCTTATTGCCAGCTATATCTTCTATGCGGCCTGGGACTATCGTTTTCTTTCCTTGATCCTGTTTTCAACATTGGTCAACTTTGCTGCTGGTAAGATGATAGGCAACACAGCGTCAAAACAAAAAAGAAAAGGCTGGTTGTTTGTCGCTGTTTTCATCAATCTTGGCTTACTCGGTTTTTTCAAGTATTATAATTTTTTTGCCGAGAGCTTCATTCGTCTGCTTACCTGGTTTGGCATTGAACAGCAGTCAATGAGCCTCCATATTATTTTGCCGGTTGGAATTTCTTTTTATACCTTTCAGGCCCTGAGTTACACCATTGACGTTTATAAAGATGAAGTGAAAGCAACCAGTTCCTTCCTTGATTTCTCTTTATATGTGGCGTTTTTTCCCCAATTGGTAGCTGGACCAATAGAACGGGCCGCCCATTTTTTGCCACAGATCTGTTCAAGGCGTACACTCTCTGCGACGCTGTTCAAGAGCAGCGTGTTCCTGTTTCTCTATGGATTATTTGAAAAGGTGGTGGTAGCAGATAATTTAGCCGTACTGGTTGACAAAGTGTATAATGGCGGTGAGATGCAGGGATTCACTGTCCTACTGGCAACATACGGCTTTGCCTTTCAAATTTTTGCGGATTTTGACGGTTACTCCAACATGGCCAAGGGACTGGCCGGTATGATGGGCTTCAGCCTTCTCACGAATTTCAATGGCCCATATTTTTCCAGAACGCCAAGTGAATTCTGGAATCGATGGCATATCAGTCTCTCCACATGGCTGCGAGATTATCTCTATATTCCCCTAGGAGGCAACCGGAGAGGCTGGCTGAAAACAATCCGTAATCTGGTTATCACCATGTTGCTGGCAGGACTCTGGCATGGGGCAAGCTGGATGTTCCTCTTCTGGGGCGGCTATCATGCCTTCCTTCTTGTCCTGTACCATCTTCTGAAAAAACAGTGTGATGCCCTCCCTGTTTTTTTCAGCCGCTTGTTGTTTTTTCACCTAGTCTGCCTGGGATGGATACTCTTCAGAGCACAGGATATGGAACAGCTCAGCTACCTCCTTGGGCAGCTGTTTGGTAACTTTCATATCATTCTGGACAGTGAACATCTCCTAATGCTGAAACAACTGCTCCTCTATGTTTCCATTCCTCTCCTGTATCAGTATTTACAGGTGCGCAGCGATACATTGTACCCTGTTTTTTCCTGGCCGGTGTATGCACGCTCTCTATTGTATGTGGTTTTATTCTACCAGATTGTTATCTTTGGATTTAATAATGCGCAATCGTTCATCTATTTTCAGTTTTAATTGGACAATGCAGTCAATGATCATGATTCTTCAAAGGGTGGGCAGAGAATGCAGAACCAATGCAGCGGTGTTGACACTGTTCCTCATTGTTGTAATTGAGGTTACTCTTCATTCATATCTCGAGGATAATTTTAACAGCCATGAGGTGGACTGGACGCTTCGATACTTGTCGCAAGAAGGATTGAACCATCCAGTGGTGGCAGTAGGAGACAGTGTTGGGCATAGCATTTTCAGCGGTTGGATGAAGGAGATTGCACCGCTTGCCTGTAATCAGGCAACAGAAACAGCGGGTCAGTATTTTTTTTTGCAACGTTTCTTGTCCAATAACAAAAAACCTGGAGCGGTTATAAGCTGTGCTTTAAACCCTTTTGGGGGGAACCTGAAACAAGTTTATACTGAAAATTATGTACAACGCTGTTTTACTCTCTGGAGCGAGATATATGAACTGCTAAAGGCGAAGAGGAATCCAGTATTTACGGCCAAGATGATTGCCTATAAATACTTATTTACTTATAAATATCGTCTTCATTTACAAAAACTCCTGGTTAGGTTTACCAATAGTAATATCTATGCAGGAACGATCCGTGGAAAGAAGAGTGTCAGGGCCAGGAACGGTCTCATAAATATATTGTCAGATGCTGTTGATGGGCTTCGTAAAGAATCAATATCTTCTTATTTTTATGCAAAAATGACCACTGTTCTTGAAGAAAACAAGATACCTCTTTATTATGTACCTCCCCCTACGCAGTCGTCTAATCGTCAAAAACATAGCATGGTTGAAGGAGCAATTCGGGATATTAAAAAGATGCAGCCCTCTTTTCGTAATTTAGAGATATTGTCAGATGCATATCGGGAACGGTCCAGTAAGTTGTTCAGAGACGGTGTTCATTTGAATAAAGAGGGACTCACTTGGTATCGTACATTTGTAAAGGAAGAAATTGAAAATATAGTTTCATCCGCTGTTGTCCGACAGAAAGAACTGTTTGATGTTTCCTTT
>DAOVTM010000248.1 GCA_030633145.1 Desulfobulbaceae bacterium | reverse complement strand
TGACCGGTTTTGGAACGGGGTTAAGACCTGTCTGAACGACACCATTGATAAGATCAGCCATGTTGTTGTGGAGCTGACCGGTTTTGGAACGGGGTTAAGACCTTTGTACTGTTTATTTTCGGTTATCTTAATACAGTTGTGTAGCTGACCGGTTTTGGAACGGGGTTAAGACAATCCTTCCATGACGATGGAACCATCTTGCAAAGTTGTGGAGCTGACCGGTTTTGGAACGGGGTTAAGACCCACCGAAGTTCTTCATTCCGTTCAAAATGTTCAGTTGTGGAGCTGACCGGTTTTGGAACGGGGTTAAGACGATGAGTATCCAACACCTGGTTATATCCGTAGTAGGAGTTGTGGAGCTGACCGGTTTTGGAACGGGGTTAAGACTTTTGGGCACTCTTGACAGAATCCACTAGCGACCGTTGTGGAGCTGACCGGTTTTGGAACGGGGTTAAGACTTTTTATAAAATCAGGTGCATTTTTGCTAATATCAAGTTGTGGAGCTGACCGGTTTTGGAACGGGGTTAAGACTTGATGCCTTGCGGGCTTGTTCCACCCGCAATTGGTTGTGGAGCTGACCGGTTTTGGAACGGGGTTAAGACTTTATCACTTCTTTACTTACTTTGGGACAATTCCCAGTTGTGGAGCTAACCGGTTTTGGAACGGGGTTAAAACACTGGAAATGGCGGACAGAGTCAGAGACATAATGTCACTGGTTCCTACGCTCCGGCGTGGGAACCTGAAGTGCCGCTCCAGCGGCTGTCATAAGACGCAGGAGCGTCCAAGTTGCGTTCCCACAGACGGAGTCTCGCATGCTCCGCTTACCTGGAGCGGGGACGAGGCTAAACAATCATTACTTTCAAGGAATTAGAAAGAGGTCAAACATGAAAAAAATGTTTAATGTGATAGTAGAAAAAGATAAAGACGGATTTTATGTATCTAGTGTCCCTGCATTACATGGTTGTCACACACAGGCGAAATCCTTGGACGAATTATTAATTCGTACCAGAGAGGTTATTGAGTTATGCATAGAAATAGAAAAACAACCTTATGAATCTAATGAATTCATAGGGGTGCAAAGATTAGCTGTTTCGATATGAGTAATTTACCAGCGTTGTCAGGTAAAAAATTAATTAAAATTTTAAAAAAGGTTGGCTTTGAAATTATTCGAACCAAAGGTAGTCATTATTTTTTACGCCATCCAGACGGTCGTTCCACTACAATTCCAGTACATTCTAATGAAACGTTGGGTATAGGCATCCTTTCTAAAATTTTGACGGATTGCGAACTTGACAAAAAGGATATAACACCTTAGTAAATTATGTGAAATTGAGATCATAAGGCAATAAAAATGTATCATCTTGGCATCCTTCATATTCGGCCAAAAGTAGTTGACACTTTCATGATTTTTAGAGTTACCGCAAAAAGCTGGATTTTTTCGTAGGAGCCCAGCCCTCTGGGCGATACAGCGTGGTTCGTAGTGCCAATCGCCCAGAGGGCTGGGCTCCTACGGGGCGAAAAGTGTCAGGTAAGCGAAGACTCCGACCGGGATATGAAGGATGCCAAGGATGCCATACAAATATTCGATAATTAAGCCAAAATGACCCCTGACTTCTCCCTTAACCTGCAAAAACTAACCATTGCAAAATATCTGTTCCGTCTCCGGGCGGAAACCCCAATTTTACTGCCGCCGTACAAGGGCAGCAGTTTTCACGGCGGTTTTGGCCACGCCCTGAAACGAATTGCTCCGTTTTATTACAAAGAAATATTTGAACCGGGCAGTGACGGTGCAAAGCCCAAACCCTTTGTCCTGCTGCCACCCCTGGATACGGAAAAACAGTACCCTGCCGGGCATAACTTCACCTGCGAACTGACCCTGTTCGGCAGTGCGGAACAGTTCTTTCCTATCTGTCATGCGGCTCTGGAATTTCTGGGCCGGGAATTGGGGATAGGCAGCAACCGGGGTAAATTCACCGTGCAAAGCATGGAAACAGCACAACCTTTCAGGCAAGATCAGTCCCGTGATTCCGACAAAGGGGTCAACTGCCTGGATATTGCGACAGCCTGTGGAAACTCGGCTGTTAGGGACAGTTTAACCATTTATCTTCCAACCCGTCTCCGTCTTAAGGCGGATGGCCGCCTTGTTTCCGGCGCACCCGACTTTCATCTGTTTTTTGCCCGGCTCCTGGGAAGAATCAATACCCTGTCCTCCCTGTATGGCAACGGCAAGGCAGTACAGGCTGAGGGTAGAGATCTACTCATTAAACTAGCTGCTGAGACCATTGCCCTTGACCGGCAGACAACAGACAACAGCTGTGTATGGAAAGACCTGCCCCGTTATTCCGGCAGACAGAAACAGTGGATGAAATTCGGCGGCCTGACCGGTGCTATCAGCTGGCAGGGGAAAGAGGATGACTTTCAGCCCTTTCTTCCCTTTCTTGCGGTGGGAGAGTGGATTCATGCTGGCGGTAAGACCAGTTTTGGTCTGGGGAAATATGTGATGGAGAGAAAGAACAATGATTGAACTGGTAACTGGTGATCCCTGGAAACAGGATAGTGAGGGTAATTATACTCAGCCAGCCTCTTACTCCCGCTTTCTCCTGCCGTTTTCCTGGGAACCGGCAAAAATATCTTTTGCGCAGAGCGGGTCTGCTTCCTGTGATTGGTTTTTCAAAAGCTGTTCAGCAAATACATTTGATAAGGAGAGGATTTTTTACTTTACTGCTGAAACGGCAAACGTCCTTTTTCAACGCGCACTCTGGGCAAAGGTTGATGCCGAACAATGGAAGAAAGCGGGTAATAACGGGCCGTTTCTTTTTCACTCCGGCAAACAAAAGCGGGATGTCGAGATCTGTATAGCACCGCCCCAAATTGTTCTCTTTGAATGGCAAAGGGGAAAACGACCTGTCCCTCATGCCCTGCGACACGGTTTTCTTATCATAGAAACTTATTTTCCAGAAGTTGCAGTCGGATCTGTTACCCCCTCTCTTGATGACCTGCTGGAATTCAACGAACTGTTCAGATATGTTGCCCAGCCCTACAGACAGCACCGGGTAGAATTTAGTGATGCTTTGTCCGAATTTCCGGCAGACTACAGCAGTAATCTCCGCATTGGTGACAATGGGAACACCAGCCCCGGTCTTCAATACACACACCGTTGGCAATCACTGCTCAGGCATCCCCTGCAAACAGAAGGCTGTTTTTTCTCCCTGGTTCCCGAAGATAAAATTTTATGTGATGAGGAACAAGTTTGCGCCTCACACCTGGCCTGCACCCCCAACAACTGCCTTCATTACTCTGATAACCGAGCCTTTGTCTGGACTGCGGCAATTATCAGCAATGGTGCCTCGACCCTGGCGGGTAAATATGGAGAAGACACCAGCAAACCATGGAACTTTGGTCACTGGCTCAAACTGGTCAATGTTGACCAGCCTGGAAAAACACCCTTTCTCAGCCATAAGGCTATTTCTGGATTTGAGAAAAAATGGCTGGAAAAACAAACCTACCAACGCTGGGCTGAGTGGGGTACCTGGTACGGATACAGTTATCACAGCGGAGCCATGCTGGCTCCGCCTATTAAGGACAATCCACCCCTCTGGCGCCATTTCGGGGAAATGTATTTTGACCAAATCCTGCTTCTCTTTTACCTGCGGATCGCTCTGTTTTCTTTCAGCCGTGAGCTGACCCGTATCAACCAGAAAGATGATTTTTCAAAGTTAGGTAATGACTTTTACGGGTTGAGAGAATCGTTTGCCAAATTCACCAACCTGTACCAGTTTCCCCTGATCTCCAACCAACAGCAAGGGGTTGAGATGTATGTTGTGGCTCGAAAGAGTATGGATGTAGATGACCTTTTCAAAGAGGTTCAGGAGGAAATCAGCAGTACCCATGAATTTATAGAGATGCGGGCTTCCAGAAGGATGGCAAATAGCAGCTGTGTGCTGGCCTTTGCCGGGGTTATCATCGCATTTGTTGCTGTACCGCAGGGGATTGCCTATATCTGGAATCAGCCATGGTTTCACTCTGCGCTGAAATGGATTCATGAAGCTGTTATTTTTATAGATTAAGTAGGTGAACATAAATAATCTAACATTTTACAACGGACAGCATTTTCCCGTTCTCGTTCCTACAGACGGAGTCTGTCATGTTGCAGCCGCTGGAGCGGCATATCACGGTTCCCACGCTGGAGCATGGGAACCAGTGGAAACTCCAGTTTGGGAACCTGTTACTCTTGTTCCCACGCTCCAGCGTGGTAACAGCACCATTTAAACCTTAACAGGGAAATCAAGATGCCCTATTATCTACGAGTTGAAGGGGTCAATTTAGCCAATTTCGTTGATGACAGCAGCGACCTTGCCGCCATTCGAGGCGGGGGACTGCTGCTTCTCAATGCCATTGACCAGATTGAAAAGGAGCTGGAAAGGACTCTACCGGGAAAGGATACGGTAAAAACAATCAGCAAGGGCGCATCCTGGGGACTGTTCCGCCTGAATCTGGACAGGGAAAAACCTGCCTGGGTACGGAGCGCAATTGTTGACTACCTCAACAAGGATGCAAATCTGCGCCATGCCACCTTTGTGGTGGACATTCTTGAACGGAAGAAGAAGAGCTTTGAAGAGATAAAAAACCAACTGGCAGCGGCCAATCACTGGCAGCAGATGCAGTCCCCTTCCCTGTCCATCCCCAAACCGGCTGGCGAGGTTTGCGGCCTGAATAAAATACGACCGGCTGGCAGAAAAATCTATCCCGGGGGAGATGCCCTCCCGCTTTCCGAATCCATTTTCCAGCGGCGTGCATACGGCAACGAACAGAAAAAGCGTGATTTTTATCGTTCACCAAGAACCACAATTGACGCAGACACGCTCTTTTTTACCAATGATCTGGAAGAGTTGAGCAACAATCCAAAAAAACAGGGACTGCACCACAAGATTGCGGTAATATATATTGACGGGAACAAGTTTGGAGATTTCCTCCGTAAATACTGCAAAACCGAAACAGCACAAAACAGGTTTGACACGGAAATCAGAGGTGGTCAAAATAGAATCCTCGACCATCTCATCCAGACTGCGGCACGGGATACCGGCACTGACTGGAAAACATCAGAGGGAAAAATACGGCTGGAAACCCTGCTTTGGGGCGGGGATGAGATTATCTGGGTTGTCCCTGCCTGGATGGGTTTTTCTGTGTTGGATACATTTTTTCAACTGGCTAAAAAACATATCACCTTTACCGAAGAACCACCTGTGCAGCGAGGCAGGAAGAAAACCCACCACCTGCAACATGCGGCAGGGCTGGTTTTCTGCAACCATAAGGTTCCCATCCTTCGCATAAAAAAACTGGCCCATGACCTGGCAGAACTGGCAAAGGAAAAGAGTAACAACAACAACAACCTGCTGGCCTATCTTATGCTGGAATCGTTTGACCATACTGGTATGGATCTTAAACAGTGGCGGCAGGAGCGGGTCGCCCCCTTGTGCGAAGCAGAAGAACTGCTCTTGAAACCTGACCATCTTGGCAAAATTGAGCAGCATATCAGGCAGCTCAAAAATTTCCACTCTCCGGAATTCCCCCGCCGCAAGCTGTACCAGATTATCCAAGCTCTGAGAAACGGAGATCAGGACAGTGCTGACCGCTTTTGTGAAAAGCTGGACAAAAAACATCTGGAGATTATAGATACACTCAAACCGCTGCTTGCCCGGTCAAACGGTCACTGGCTCCACCTGATCGACCTTTGGGATTACATGGGAGAAGTGTCATGATTCGTTACGATATTGAGTTAGCAGTCACGGTTGCAGGCCCTCTGCTCACCCGCTCTTCAGAACCGGGTGGTTTTGGTCTGGACATAGTGATTGCCCGCAACAGTGGTCAACCGTATATTCCGGGAACGCTTCTCTCTGGAAAGCTGGATCAGGCCTGGCAGGAGATCGAGGATGGGTCTGATGGTCAGTTTACGCCAGACAGAGAGGCATGGCTGGGAAAAACCAGTGAAAATTATTATCCCGTGCGTAAGCAACTCTTCTTCTCTGACCTGGAACTGCGGCAGAAGGACAGGGAGAATTTACGTCCTGGA
>DAOVTM010000346.1 GCA_030633145.1 Desulfobulbaceae bacterium | reverse complement strand
CCTTACTCAGGAACTGCGCGGTCCGGAACATGCGGCAGTTGCCAGTATTTACCAGGAGCTGGCAAAGCTGGCAGAACGGCAGAGAAAGCCGGAAATGGTGCAACAGTATTCAAAACAGGCCGCAGTCATCTTTGATCTTATCCTTGAGGCTCAGAAGGCTGAGGGAGAATCAGAGGACGTACTGACGTTGTAACGACCATGATGGCATGACCATCACAACAAAAAATGAAAGTGTATCTCAAACAGCATCTATTGCCTGCAACATTCGGCTACCAACTTTAGACGAGACATTTTCGCACTACTCTCGTTCCTACGCTCCAGCGTGGGAACGTAACATAGACGCTCCAGGTAAGCGAGTCTGCGAGACTCCATCTGTCCTGATGAGACCGCTGGAGCGGTCATTCAAGGTTCCCACGCAGGAGCATGGGAACCAGAGATCGAAAAAAAATATCTATCTGAAATTGTGACCTATATCGACTTAAGTTGATAGCCCAGCATTCAAAGAAAGGTTCATTTGGTTGTTTCTTGAACCGGCTGGTTAATCAACTCCTGCAAAGGAAGCACTTGAAACCGGTCAGCGATACCTTTAAACAGTTTTTCCAGCTGTTGCTGCCAGTAACTAGCTGCTTCCGGTGCGGGAGTACTATCATGAAGGAGAATGATATCACCGGGCCGAAGCCGCTGCAGGGTCTTATCGGCCAGGTTGCGGATCTCTTTATTACCTCGGTCGTAAATTCTGCAGCTAAAATTCACCGCATACATCTCCAATTCTTCAAGCACCGGTTTGAGCCTTGGCCCGGTAATGCCCACCGGAGGCCGAAACAGCAGTGGCTTTACCCCTTCTTTCTCTAACACATTCTGTGTCTGCTGAATATCTGCAGACAGATTTTTTATACTGCGAAACATGAGCAGGTTGTCATGGTGCCAGGAGTGGTTGCCGATGGTGTGACCACCAGTAAGGATCTGCTGGATGAGTTGAGGGTGCTGTTCTGCCTGTCTTCCGATGACAAAAAAAGTTGCCTTGAGATTGTGACGAGCCAGGAGTTTGAGCAGGATGGGGGTGGATGCCGAGGTCGGCCCATCGTCAAAGGTTAGGGATATGGCACTGCCTTTCCTGCTGCCCCGACTGATCACTGGCAGGAAAAAACCAAGACCGGGGATAAAAGGAGCCACGAGACAGATGGCAAGAAAGAGAAACAGTGGTATGACTGTCAGGGGACGGGCTGAAAAATAGAAAAGCAGGGCAAGGGACAATGCCGCTGCCCCGGTTGTCTCGCCTGCACTGAATCTTGCCTGGTTGTTCATGGACGTTTTTTTACAACTCTGCCTTTGAGCCAGAATAACTCTGGATTATTCGTTGTCACCTCATTCATCTCCACTGTAAATCCTGCCCTATTCAACAAGGCTTCCATTTCCAGCGGAGTACGAAACGTCGTATTCACCTCATTTATCCGGTTACGCAGGGTCTCCAGGTGCCAGAGAAGGGAATGCTTGCCCGCTGGCTGAACCGTATAACGGATTATCAGCTCTGCCCCATCCCCGGCTGCCTGGAAGCAGTTGTGCAGCAGCAGTTTTATTGTTGCCTCATCAAGATAATGAACCATATCAAGGAGCAGGATCAGGTCAGTCGGCTGATCGTTTTGTGGAAGATCAGGAGCCCATCCCTGGACAATATTCCCCCTGCTGCCGACAACCATGGCCGCAACCCGTACCCGTTCCGAATCCGGGTCAATCCCGCTGATTACAGCCTTTGAAAAATACTCCAGACACCAGGCAGCTGGAACCCCGTAGCCGCAGCCGACATCAAGGATAGTATGGATTGTTGCTCTTTCGCCTTCAGTTTTACTGATGACCTGCGGCAATTCGCTGAACATGGGGTCAAATCTAAGTTTATTGCGGGCAAACATCCTGGGATATGCCTCCATCAGATGATAGCGGCAACGGATATTTGCCATACTCTCATTGGAATCAGGCTGACCAGCAGCGGAAAAAACCCTTTCCAGCAGAGGCGGCAGCAGGAGAAAGGAACCCAGCAGGGAATAACCGATCCCCAGCAGACAGGTGATGCCGATACTCTGCAGCATGGAATGTTCAGCCCCGGCCAGCACCCCGAAACCGATCAAGGTGGAACCGGCTGCCATGAACACTGCCATCCGTACCAGAGCAAAACCGGGGTGGGATGCTTCCCGGTAACGCTGGTGGGCGCGGACAAAGAAGATGGAGTAATCAATCCCCATCCCCAGGATGACAATGGAGAGCATCAGGGCGGGAATGTCCAGGGAACGGCCCAGCAGGTTCAGGGTTCCCAGGGTGCAGATATAGGCAAAAAGTACTGGCACCAAGGTGATGCAGGTCAAGCGGATACTGAGAAAAAAGAAGAGAAGAAACAGGGTAATAGACACGCCGATAATGAGCAGCATCCGAGTGAAGGTAGTAAATAACAGGGAACCAACCCGATCGGAAAAATAGCCGCTGTCATAAATATGGCCAAACTGACCATAGCGGTCATGGAAGATAACCGGGTCATAGTTGGAACCCGGCTTAAGGGTGATAAAGCTGACCAGGTCACCCTTTTCATCTGAACGAGAAATTCCCAGCAGGGGAAAGTTAGATGACTTAATTTGTGCAGGTGCAGCCTGCCAGCTCAAAGACAGGGAGGTATAAAACTGCGCAAATGCCTGTTTGGAAAACCCCAGGGGCAGGGCTGCCTGTTGCAGGTTATCTTGCAACTGCTCGACCCGTTCAACCGTCCAGAATCTCTGCCAGTCCCTAAGATTTTCCAGGGCTGCCTCTCTTCCAGGAAAGAGCATGGAGGGAACAAAGGCAGAACCAATCAGCCCCCTGTCTATATCCTCCCTGATTTTTTCAAACAGCAGGTCGTTTCGGATCGTTAGCTCCCCAATATCCTTCCCCCGGTGCATGAGGTAGATCTTATCCTCCAGATTGCCCCAGGTTGCGTTGAACAGCTCGTCCGCCTCCCTGGTCTCCCTGCTGACACTGTTCATGGATTCAAGACCAGCATCAAAGGTGGGGGAGAGATTAACGAGCATGAACAGTGCCAGACAACAGGCAGCAACAGCACCTGTCCAGCCAAGGGAGGCACATCGGTTGACCGTTTTCTGCAAAGGGGGGACACGTTTCGCTCCCGGCAGACCGCTAGGAAAAACCCTGGCAAAGATAAGGTGAACAAAGAGAAAGGAACACCCTACTCCCAGGGCGGTAAAGCGACCCAGCTCTATGAACATGGGAAAGCCGCTGAAACAGAGCATCAGAAAGGCACCCACTGTGGTCAAGACTGCCATCACCCCCACGGCCTTCACCTCATGGGAGGATTGCTCCCCTGTCCGGGAGCTGTCCATGAAGAGGAGAAAGGCAATGGAATGATCCACGGTAATTGAGATAACCGCACCGCCAAAACCCAGCACCATAATGGAGATGGAGGAATGAAAGAGGGAATAGACAAAAAGTCCGATCCCGGTACCGGCAATGGCAGGCACGAGCGACAACAGCCCGATAAGGGGCCGGGAAAAAGAAAAGAGCAGCAACAGACCAATGCCTGCCATGGAGAGGAAAATGGCAAGGTTCACATCCCGTCTGATAATGGTCTCGTTGTCCAGGGCGGCACGAAAGGCTCCCACCGAACTCAGCGTTATCTGCTTCTCTCCAGCATACTGTTCATCCAGTTGAGCTGAAATATCTGCCAGCAGCGCAACAAGTTGTCTGGCTGCCCTGGTATCGGTACCGCTGCTTTTGGGACGGGCTGTAATCAGTACATGGTGCTGGTCTGGGGAGAGCAACATACCCTGATGGAAACGGGCTGACCGGGAAGGAGCAAGTTCCGCCATTTTAGCAAGGACAATATTTTTCAACCCCAGTGGGTCTATTGCTGTAAACTGTGCCTGACCAATCCCCTCCATAGAGCTGAGATCAGCAAACAGGGCGGCCATACGTTCCTTGACAGCCGTGGCAGTCAGGCGGGGAGCGACCTGCTCAAGCAACTCCTGTTTCGAGAACAACAGGGGCAGACTGTGGGCAATATCCAAGGCAATGCCAGGCATCTGTACACCAATTTCCTCGAAACCCACCTGAACAAAGAGATTGCTGCTCTTCAACTGCTTTTCAACAAATTTGCCAGCTGCGCTCAGAGTGGTGAGGTCGCTATCGTTTCCGCATACATCAATGGCAACCTGTTCCAGCATGGGGTGGTTATGAAAGATGGTCAGGGCATCGTTGATGATCCTGTTATCTCCAGGCAGGGCGGAGAGGACATCGGTGTCCACCTCAAGGCGCAACAATCCCACCGCTGCCAGACCACAGCTAAGCAGCAAGGCCGCTATCAGCAGCGGATACTGGATAGAGTTGTTTTTTACTGTTGACATGTCCGAGCTATTCACCTACCGCAAACGTACCATATCCACCGACGATGTCAACTTTCTCCGTCAACTCATCGACAAAAATCCCGATGAAAGCCGTAGATCTTTGTCCTTTCGGGTTTGCCGTGAATGGAATTGGATGCAGCCTAACGGCGCACCCAAGGATGGAGTTGTTGCGTATTCCTTTACATGACGAGTATGCGGATATACATGAAACTGACCGTTCTGTTCCGAGTGCCTCTATGTTTTACCGGAATAGT
>DAOVTM010000252.1 GCA_030633145.1 Desulfobulbaceae bacterium | reverse complement strand
ATCAGGTGTAGTTTCTGTGGAATCGATTTGTATGTTAATCGTGACATATTGTATCTTCCATCCTGTTACACATGGTTGTTATTAAGTAAATTTTTCTTCAAAACCTGCTTAACCAGATTAATATAATTGAATTCGTCAATAAATACAAGAAAAGAAAAACAATCGTTTTATACCTAGGTATTACCTATGTATTACCTAGGTAATAGCTATCGAGTAGAGGATGATTAAGGCATCTCATCATAAAAAAAAGCCTGAACAATTCTGTTCAGGCTTTAAATAACACTCATTGATGTCAGGGGTGCATCGCTTCAGGAGTCGAGTACCCAGTCGGGAATATGTTTGAGGATATATTCAGTGACCATCTGTTTGCCGTCATCTCCTTTAGGAGGGTTCACATCACGCATTATTTCATTAAAATCAAACCAGCACAACTCTCTGTTGTCATGGCTGTAAATAGTGAATATACGATGATTTTTTTCTTGGATATCCTCTTCTTCCTGGATGGCCTTCACCAATGCGGATGCCTCAGCATAGGGCAGAAATCCAATTTTTTCTTCACTCACAATAAACTCCTGTCATTCCTGGAAACGGTCAGGTGAAACTCAGGCCGGTTTGACAACTGCACCGGAACGAATACAGCGAGTACAGACGTTGATTCGCATGGTTCGACCACTGTCGCTGACCGTCCGCACCTTTTGAAGGTTCGGCATCCAGCGTCGCCTGTTTTTATTATGGGCGTGACTGACATTATTGCCGGTTACCGGACCTTTTCCACAAATTTCACATACACGGGCCATGATATAAGCTCCTTAAAGGGTATTTTTTATTTGTTCAAAAATTCTCAGGTTACCAGGTAATCTTAATGACGGATTTTCATAACAGCTTATGAATGGGCAAAAGAATTTTTTTGTAAACCGGTAATAATTACCCCCGTATGTAAAAAAATGCAACCAGTTTTCTCCACATCTGGCTATAAAGCACTTATTTTAACACTCAACGGGTTGTCAGCTACCACCTTGTTATCCTGACATCAGCTTTTTGTATTCTGCCAGGATTTTCCTGCGGCTGTCCGTATCGACAAAAGACTTCTGAAAGGCATCAACATAAATCTTGAGTATTTTTCGATCTTTTTCAGAAACATCGGTAAATTTAACCCCGTTCATATAAAGTTTGCCAGGCGGACTTGTGCGAACCACCCGACCAGTGACCTCCAGCAGGTTCTCGTTCAACTCCAGGGTGATTTTTACCTGCTGTCCGATGGGAAGTGCCTTTGCGCTTTCCATCAGGATGCCCCCTTCGCTGACATTCAGAGTACGTCCCATGGCATACTCCCCCTGTCTGCCTTCATCATCATAAACAATATAGTCCAGCAGGTTTAAAGACTCAGGTCTTTCATACTGTCTCCGCTCTCTTCCCATCGTTTCCTCCTCTTGCCGGTGCTGATCGACTAATTGGTTTTTTCTGTCTCGATCTGTCCCATTGCCGGATTTATTGCCTATGGATCGTAAATACTCTCCAAGTAACTCTTTTCGCTCTGAGGAATTATCAAACAATTTATGAAATACCTTAATATACCGTTGTAGGATTTTCAAATTGGTATCGGAAATATTTATAAATTCAATTCCGTTCAGATAACGATCTCCTAATGGATTACTGCGGATGACTTTTCCCTGAACATCAACCAGATCCTCATTTAAGCCCAAGGTTATCATAACCTCAAGGTCAGGGACGATTTGGCTGCGTGTTTCCATGAGAATACCACCCTCGCTCACATTCAGCGTTCGCCCCATGGCGTATGCTCCCTGCTGACCATGCTCATCAATGACAATATAGTCCAGCAGATTTAAAGACTCCGGCCTGATGAATTTTCTTCGTTCCCTTCCCATGAAAAACCCTCTGTGCAGGTACCACACCTACTAGTCTGAAATTTATTGTTTACAAACTTTTACAGCTTTTACTCTCAATTGTCAAACAGGAGAAAGATGATTTGTATTATTACAGCAGGATCATTTTGGCATCCTCTGTAAAATTATCTTGAAAAAAAACACCATTCTGTTATAGTTGTTGAGATTTAACTACATTAATGTAATGTTTATCGCTAACCAGTGTTTAAGGAATTGAGAGATGATTAACGGAGCTGACACCGCTTTTATCCTGGCTGCGGCAGGACTTGTCCTGTTGATGACCCCTGGTCTTGCCCTCTTTTATGCAGGCATGGTACGCAGTAAAAATGTCTTGGGAACCATCATGCAGAGCCTGATCATGATATCCATCATCTCCTTTGAGTGGGTGTATATAGGATATTCCATGTCTTTTGGCCCAGACGTGGCAGGCATTACCGGTGACCTGTCCTGGTTTGCCCTCAGGGGGGTCACCAATGAACCCAGCCCGGATTATGCGACTACTATTCCCCAGACCGTGTTTATGATTTACCAGTGCATGTTTGCAGTGATCACTCCGGCACTGATAACCGGTGCCTTTGCGGAACGGGTCAGGTTTGCCCCCTTTGCCATCTTCAGCCTGTTGTGGGCGATCCTGGTCTATAACCCGGTCTGCCACTGGATCTGGGGCGGCGGCTGGATGTCCACATTGTCGGTTCCGGTGCTTGATTTTGCCGGTGGACTGGTGGTACATGTTACCTGCGGTGCCGCAGCCCTGGCCGCAATTTTGGTCATTGGACCCCGTCGCAATTTTGGCCGTACCAACTTTATGCCCCATAACCTGCCCATGACCATGCTGGGTACCGGCCTGCTCTGGTTTGGCTGGTTCGGCTTTAACGGCGGCAGTGCCCTGGCTGCGAATTCCGTAGCTGCTACTGCCTTTGTTGCCACTCATCTGGCGGGAATGGCTGGGATGGCATCCTGGACAGTCATGGAATGGCTCAAACTGGGTAAACCAACCACTCTGGGTGCGGCCTCTGGTGCTATATCGGGGCTGGCAACCATCACACCGGCGGCCGGTTTTGTTGGGCCTAATGCGGCCATTGCCATCGGTTTGATTGCCGGAGTTGTCTGTTTTACGGCTGTGAATTTGAAAACACGGCTGGGGTATGATGACTCTCTGGATGTGGTTGGTATCCATGGGGTGGGCGGCCTTGTTGGCAGTTTGCTGCTGGGGGTCTTTGCATCAAAGGCGGTCAATCCAGGCGGGGCAGACGGGTTGCTGGCTGGTAGTTCTGCCCAGCTGATTTCCCAAATGCTGGGAGTAGTAGTGGTGGGTGTCTATGCCTTTGTGGTCTCCTGGATACTGGTGAAAGGCCTGGATATGGTCATGGGGATGCGGATGGAAGAAGAGAACGAGGTACAGGGGATGGACTATACGGAACATTCTGAGACAGCGTATAATTAGTTATAAGTTGAGAGTTGAGAATTGAGAGTTGAGAATTGAGAGTTATGAATTTTCTTGTTCCCGTGTTCCGGCTCGGGAACTGACAAAGGTTAGACTATGAAAAAAATAGAAGTAATCATCAAGCCCTTTAAATTGGATCAAGTCAAAGAAGCCCTCACCGATATAGGTGTAAAAGGAATGACCATCACCGAGGTCAAGGGATTCGGTCGCCAGAA
This sequence comes from Desulfobulbaceae bacterium, assembly GCA_030633145.1. Lineage (GTDB taxonomy): Bacteria > Desulfobacterota > Desulfobulbia > Desulfobulbales > Desulfobulbaceae > DAOVTM01. Next base: position 2,464 of record DAOVTM010000252.1, on the reverse strand, counting down.
AGGGCATAAGGAAATCTATCGCGGGGCAGAGTATGTGGTTGATTTTCTCCCCAAGATAAAGATGGAGATCATCGTGGATGCCGACCAGGTAGATCAGGTCATTGAGGTGGTAATTGAGGCGGCTAGAACGGGCAAGATCGGGGACGGCAAGATCTTTGTCCTGCCGGTTGAACAGGTTGTCCGGGTTCGGACTGGTGAGACCGACCGCGAAGCTATATAAATGCCATCCAATCTTCGCGCCAAACAGCAGGCCCTGGAAGAACTCTGGAAACAGGGACTCAGCGGCCATGAACTGCTCCAGCACCATACCCGGCTGGTGGATGAATTTATCATCAAGACCTTTACGACTGCTGAGGAGGAGAAGAAAAAAGGAGCCATTGCCCTCATCGCCCTGGGCGGCTATGGACGGCGTGAACTGTACCCCTTTTCCGATGTTGACCTCCTGCTGCTCCACGACCGCAAGGCCGGAAAGTACATGCAGAAGGTGGCCGAATCGATCCTCTATCCGCTCTGGGACGCAAATTTTGAGGTAGGGCATAGTGTGCGCACCATCAAGGATGCAGTACGGTTTGCCAACCATGACTTTATCTTTCGGGTCTCCCTTCTTGATGCCCGCCTGTTGACCGGCGATGAATCCCTCTTCCAGGGGTTACTGAAAAAGTATCGAAAAAAAGTTTTGGAGGGACAACGGCATTCCTTTGTCCGCACTATGGATGAGATGCGCACCCAGCGCCGGGACAAGTACGGCAGTCACGCCTTTCTCCTGGAACCGCACATCAAAGAGGGCAAGGGCGGAATGCGGGATATCCAGGCAATGCTGTGGACCGCAAAGGCCGTCTTTGGACTTTCCGGGCTTGCGGCCATGGAAGATGCCGGCCTGATTGAAGCGGGAGAGCATCGCAGCTTTCTCTCCTCCTGGAATATGCTGGCAAAAATCCGCAACCGCCTCCACTACATCAGCGGTCGTCATAACGACCAGCTATTCTTTGAACACCAGGAAGAGATGGCACTGGCCTTTGGCTTCCAGGACGCACCGGGCGTACTTGCGGTTGAGCATTTCATGCGCCAGTTGTACAGTGACCTGCAGACCATTGCCGTGACCACAGACATCTTTTTTGAACACGTTCACGAGGTGTTGGGACTCGGCGAAAAAAACAGAAAGAGCAAGCCGCTTGAAAAGGGCATCACAGCCTGCTGCAGCACCCTGCGGATGACTACCAGTAACGAAGAACTTGCGGCACGTCCCCTTCTCCTGATGCGTCTCTTTCTCCAGTCCAGCCGTACCGGCCTGCCCATCCACCACCGATCCCGGCAGCTGGTGACCCGCAGCCTCCAGCTGGTGGACGATCATTTCAAGAATTCCAAACGGGTGGCAGCCATATTCATGGAAATCCTCACCCGACCGGAAAATGGTTCCGAGGTGCTGGAAACCATGCTGGAAACCGGTCTTCTGCCAGCGTATATCCCGGAATTTTCTGATGTGGAATCCCTGGCCCAGCACGACCTCTACCATGTCTATACCGTTGACCGTCATCAGCTCCAGACCGTGGCTGAACTCAGCCTGCTCAGGGAGTCAGAGGCAGAGCTGTTCCAGGTCCTGCCTGAACAGCAGCTCCTCTATCTGGCCGGGTTGCTGCACGACATTGGCAAGGGCAAACAAACCGATCATTCCCGGCTCGGCGCAGACATGATTCGGCTCGCAGGTAAACGGATGGGGCTGAGTCAAGAGCAGCAGGACATTCTCAGTTTCCTGGTGCAATACCACCTCTATCTGCCGGAAAACGCCCTGCGCCGTGACCTGGACGACCGGGAATTCATCCAAAAGACCGCCGACCTGATGGGTGATACCAATCGGCTGACCATGCTCTACCTTCTCTCCATTGCTGATTCAAAGGCCACCGGTCCCTCGGCCTGGTCAAGCTGGAAGAGCGGCCTGATGGCGGATTTATACCTGAAGGTTCGAGCCTGCCTGGAGGCTGAATGCGCCCAGGCTGCCCGTAACGAAGAGATCACAGAGGATGAAGAGCAGGGTATCCGCTGGCTGCTGGAACAGGTGGAGCAACGGCTCCAGGGGGATGAGCAAACCCGGATTGCCCCCTCAGAACTTCCTGCCGATTACCTGTTGAGTTTCACCCCGGAGATGGTCTGCTCCCATCTGCGTCTGCATCGGGATAACAGCAGCCTGCTCCAGCAGAAGGTGCTGCTCTTTCCGGAAAAACACCAGGGTTCCTGGTCGCTGATGATGATGAGCCGAGATCTGCCTGGTCTCCTTGCCAAACTCTGCGGGGTGTTGACCCTCCATAAACTGTCGGTTCTGGCAGCCCAGATCTTCACCTGGCAGGACAAAACCGTACTCGATGTGCTGGATGTCGTACCCATGGCCGATTCCGGCTTTGACGAGCAGAACTGGCAGGCATTGGAACACGACCTCAATCTGGCAGTGAACTATCGACTGGACGTTGGT
>DAOVTM010000387.1 GCA_030633145.1 Desulfobulbaceae bacterium | reverse complement strand
GAGGCAGCCGGAGAGAGTTACCAGCGTATGTTTGATGCCTACAACCGCATTTTCAAACGGTGCGGCCTTGACTTCCGACCGGTGGAGGCGGATTCCGGCACCATTGGCGGCTCCTTTTCCCATGAATTCATGGTTCTGGCCGATACCGGCGAGGATACCCTGGTCACCTGTCAGAACTGCGATTATGCCGCCAACGTGGAAAGGGCGGCCATTGCTCCCCCTGTAGCGAATCAGGAAACCGTTGAGTTACAGGAATGCACCAAGGTAGCCACCCCAGGCACCAAAAAAGTAGAACGGGTAGCAAAATTTTTTGAGGTCAACTCAAAAGAGATCATCAAGACCATGCTCTATCTCGTGGACGACAAACCCGTGGCTGCCCTGGTGCGGGGAGACCGGCAGGTACAGTCGGTCAAGCTTAAAAACCTGCTGAATGCTACTGACGTGGAACCGCTGGCTGACGATCAGGTCTGGAAACTCTGTAAACTGCCAGCAGGCTATATAGGGCCTAAGGAAATCTCGATCCCATTGGTCGCAGACCAGGAGGTGATGCAGATGGTCAACGCAGTGAGCGGATCCAATGAAAAGGGGCATCACCTTGTCGGGGTCAATCCGGGTCGGGACTTCACTCCTGATGTGGTTGGCGATCTCCGCCAGATTACAAAAGAGGATTCCTGTCCCGTCTGCAACGGCACTCTCCGTCTCACCGAGGGAATCGAGGTGGGTCATGTCTTTAAACTTGGTACCAAATACTCCGAGGCCATGAACGCCACCTTCCAGGACAGCGAGGGCAAGGATCAGCCTATGGTCATGGGCTGTTACGGTATCGGGGTCAGCCGGGTGGTGGCTGCTGCCATTGAGCAGAACCACGACAAGAACGGCATAATCTTTCCCCTGCCCCTGGCTCCCTATTCTGTGATTGTCCTCAACCTGGGTATGAAAAGCAAAGAGACCACTGAGGCTGCGGAAAAGCTGTACCTGGATTTACAGGAGGCAGGCATAGAAGTCCTCTTTGATGACCGGGATGAACGGCCCGGCTCCAAGTTCAAGGATGCGGATCTGCTCGGCATCCCTTACCGAATCACGGTGGGAAAAACCTGGGAAAAGAGGGCAAGGTCGAACTCCGCACCCGGCGGGATGGTAAAACCGTCAATATCGACTATGAGCAGGCTGCCGCCGAAATATCGGCCATGATCCAGATAGAACTGGCCGCATCTGAACAGGCAGCCGGACAAAAATAAGCGTAAGATTCATGTCTGATTATAACGGCCTGTTACAACTGACCAGGGGTCATCTGCACGGGGTTGATCTCTCGCGTCTTGAAAAGGCGTACAAATTTGCCGCTGAACGGCACCGGGATGCCCTTCACTCCTCTGGTGAGTCCTATCTCAAGCATCTCCTTGATGTTGCAGCCACCCTTGCCACCCAGAAGCTGGATCTGGATACCATCATCTGCGGTCTCCTGCACGGTGTACTCAAAGAAGATGTAGCAACCATCCAGGAACTTACAAAAAACTTCGGTCAGGACGTGGCCAATATTGTGGACGGTACCACCCGGATCACCAATGTCCAGTACCACTCCCAGCTGGTTCATCAGGCCGAGAATATCCGTAAACTGTTCCTGGCCATGGGCGCAGACATCCGGGTTCTGCTGGTCAAACTGGCTGACCGGCTCCAGGACATGCTGACCCTCCAGAGCGCAGACGACGAGCGGCAGCGCCAGATTTCCCGGGAGACCATGGATCTGTATGCCCCCCTGGCCAGCCGCCTCGGTATTGACTGGCTCAAACGGGAACTGGAAGACCTCTCATTCCAGTACCTCTTCCCCTTTGAATATGAAGACCTGGTCGATCATATTGAGAATACCCTGGTGGATCGGCAGGACTATGTGGAGGAGGTCATTGCTATCTTGCGCAACAAACTGCACCAGAACAGGATCAATCCGGTGCGCATTATTGGCCGTCCCAAACACCTCTACTCCATCTATAAAAAGCTGGTCGTACAGAATATTTCCGTGGATCAGGTCTATGACAAGGTCGCTTTCCGCATCCTGGTCAATACGGTCAGCGAGTGTTACCAGACCCTGGGAACCATTCACGATGACTGGAAACCTGTACCAGGCAGGATCAAGGACTATATCGCCACTCCCAAGGCCAACAACTATCAGTCCCTGCACACCACGGTTTCCGGTCCCCGTGGTCATTTCATTGAGATCCAGATCCGTACCGAGGACATGGATCACATCGCCCAGGAGGGTGTTGCCGCCCACTGGGCCTATAAGGAAGGTCAGAAGATTACCAGTCACGATATCCGATTGTTCAGGGATCTCAAACAGCTGGTCAAGGGGCTGCAGGAGGTTGAAGATCCGGGCGAATTCCTGGAATCGGTACGGGGCGAACTCTTTGACCCGGATATATATGCCCTCACCCCCACAGGTGAGGTGCGGGGGATGCCACGCGGCTCTACCCCCATTGACTTTGCCTACGCCATCCATACCGGGGTGGGTGATCGCTGCACCGGGGCCAAGGTCAACGGCAAACTGGTTCAGCTCAAGTATCATCTGCAGAACGGTGATATCGTTGAGATCCTCACCGCCAAACAGCAGCATCCAAAACGGGCATGGCTGCAAATGGTCAAGACCAGTCGGGCCAGGTCACGCATCAACCACTGGCTGCGGCGGGAGGAAAAGGAGAAATCCCTCAAGCTGGGCAGGGAGATCTGCGAACGGGAGCTGAAACGACACGAGACCAGTCTCAAGAAGCTGCTCAAAACCGGCCACCTGCGGCTCATGCTCAAGGATCTGCGCTGCAACTCCCTGGACGACATGCTTTCCAAGGTTGGTTCCGGCAGGATCACGGTCAGCCATATTGAACGGGCTCTGCTGCCTAAGGAATACCGCAAGGAGCAGGAAGAACGACGGCAACAGGAGCTGATGGAAAAGGCTGCCCTGGCCGAGACAAACAAACCCAGCCCCTCCACCAGGGATGCCATTGCCATTGACGGGGTGGATGATATGCTGGTCAAGATCAGCCAGTGTTGCAAGCCGGTGCCTGGGGATGATATTGTCGGCTTTATCACCACCGGCAGCGGGGTTTCCATTCATCAGAGCAGTTGTCCCAATCTCCTTGCCACAGATCCGCAACGCTGGCTGGAGGTGAGCTGGTCTGCCGCCTCCCAGAGCGAACATCAGGCAGAACTGCTGATCCGAGCCGAGGACAAGAAAAGCCTTATTGCCGATATTTCCGGAGCCATCTCCAGTGACGATATCGACATTGGCCGCTTTAACTCCCGGATTACGGCTGATGGTACTGCTGAGTTTGCTGTTGTGGTTGAGGTCAAGGATCTCCACCAGTTGAACCAATTGCTCCGACACCTCCGGCAGATACCCGAGGTGTTTGAGGCGCGCAGGCGTTGAGGGAAGGGTTGCAATGAAGGGGATGTACTGCTGCGAGGTGTGCGGCAATGATATGAATCCCGGCCTGAGCCGATGTCCCTTTTGCAGAGAAGAGATTAAAGCAGCAACGATTTTTCAGGGTGAACCGCACCGGGTAATCAACCTGGAACAGGGTATGCCGCTGGTCAAGCAGGCTCTGGCTCGGCTGGATACAGAGCTTGCTCAGGCAGGATTAATGGGCTGCCGGGTGCTGACCCTGATCCACGGCTATGGTTCCAGCGGTCGGGGCGGTAAAATCCGCCAGGAGGTACGTGTCCGGCTGGAATACCTGAAAGAGAGCCGGGCCATTAATGATCTGATCTGGGGTGAGGACTTCAGCAAACATTCCGGGGTTGGTCGTCAGTTACTGCGTCGCTTCCCCTTTCTTAAGCAACATGGGGATTTGAACCGGGGGAATAAGGGGGTTACCCTGGTGGTGTTGAAAAATAATTGTTTACCATTTTCCCTACGGTCAAGCCCTGCACCAAGATAGAAAAGGCCATAATCCCGTAGGACACGGTGACCAGGGCATCCCGCTCCGCCCCTGCTGGCAGGGAACAGGGCAACAGAGTTCCCGCCACGCAACCCGCCCCAGGTCAGAATCCTGGCTGTACCTCTCGGTAGCTTTGATCCTTTGCGCAGTACTGTAACCACCGAGCCGACACTGACAAAACGGGCCAGGAGTACCAGGGGAATCATCAGCAGGGTGGCAATGAGATAGCGCAGGTCATGGGGCAGAACCAGGAGTTCCAGGCCGATAAGGACAAAGAGAACAGCATTG
>DAOVTM010000372.1 GCA_030633145.1 Desulfobulbaceae bacterium | reverse complement strand
TTTTTCTAAATTTCCTAATACCCTATACCATGCATACAGAAGATCCCTTCATGGAAGATTTTCAGCAGGAAGAAGGCAAACACCTGCGTGACTATCTTCCCATTTTGCTCAACCATAAAGGGTTGATCCTGACGGTCTTGACCATCACCTTTCTTATTGGTGCCTTATCGACCTACTCTAAGATACCTATTTATACAGCCTCTACCAAAGTTCTTGTTGAGAAAAATCAGGATATCAGCAGCATGGAGGGGTTTAACCGCTACATGATGTGGGATCCTGATTTTCGCGCCACCCAGTTTGAGTTGATCCGCAGCTATAATGTTGCTTATCGGGTTGTGGAGACGCTTCAGCTTGACACCAGGTACAGGCAGTATTTCCTGGAAAAAAAAGCAGCCTCCTTTTCTCCTGTTACCTTTATTAAAACCTTTATCAAATCCCTTGTCAGAGATCTGCTGGCAAAAGTTAAGGGAACTTCTGAAACAGGAGAAATTAAAGACAAAGACGAGGGTAAAGACAAAGAACCAGAAATTAATAAAGAGAAAAAAACGGACGCAGATATCATTGCCTCAATCATCCTGGGAGGCATTCAGGTTGTACCTATGAAGGACACTAAAATTGTCCGAATCAAATTTAGTCATGATACTCCCAAGATCGCCAAAATGGTTGCGAATGCCATTGTTCAGGCGTATATTGATGAAACTCTGGATATTAAAACCAGCTCTGCCCGTTATTCACTGAAGTGGATGACTGCCAAGGCAGATGAAGAACGTACCAAACTGGAACAGTCAGAAAAGGCATTACAGCAGTATATGCGAAAGCATGACATTGTAACCGTAGAAAATAAGCTGGCTATCTATCCAGACCGACTGGCAGAATTTAGCGGCCAGTTCTCTGCGGCACAGGCCAAGGAGAAAGAGTTTGAGGCCATCCATCATCAAATTGAACGGGCGGGAAAGGATTATACGGCTCTTGAGAGGATTCCCCTCTTTGCCGGAAATAGTGTTCTGCAGAACCTGCGCAACCAGATCCTTACCTCTGAGCAACATATCAGGGAACTGTCCAAAAAATATGGTCGCAAACATCCCAAAATCATCAAGGCACACGGAGAACGGAACCTTCTTAGACAAGAGAAAAAAATAGAGATCGACAGGATTGTCGGCGCAAATCAGAATGGCTACGAACTTGCCAAGATAAAGGTTAGAGATCTCAAGCAGTTGATGGATGCCACCAAGGAAGAGCTTTTGGATATGAACGAACGCTTTGTTCAATATACCATTCTCAACCGAGCCAAGGAGTTGAACCAGTCGGTGTTTAATGCCCTTTCCACCAGTATCAAAAAGACAAATCTGACTGCCCAGTCCCAGGATGTCAAGATCTGGGTTGTCAGGAAGGCCGGGCTTCCTGGCGCACCTTCTAAACCTAATAAGAAACGTGAACTGATGATGGCAGCCATCCTTGGTCTCTGCGGTGGCCTTGGGCTATCATTTTTTCTGGAGTACCTGGATAACACAGCCAAGTCAAACCAGGAGATAGAAAATCGCTATAACCTGACCGTGCTAGGCGCAGTGGAGGATCTGAAAGGGAAGGATGAGGCCATTGAAACGCATATTCACGATAAACCCCTCTCGCCAGTGGCAGAGAGCTACCGCTTGATCCGTTCGGCTCTGCTCCTCTCCACCCCGGATCACCCCCCCCGCACCATCCTCATAACCAGCATGGTACAACAGGAGGGTAAGACCTCAAATACAATCAACCTGGCCTATATTCTTGCCCAGAATGAGCATAAGGTGCTGATCATTGATTGTGATATGCGACGGCCCCGCCAGCATACTATCTTTGGCATTGAGAACAGCTATGGTCTCAGTAACTATTTGTCGGGAAATACCGATGCCAAGCTGGAGCTGATAAGAAAAGAAATTCAACCCTTAATCTCGGTGATTCCATCGGGTCCGGTTCCTCCCAACCCCGCAGAACTGTTGATCTCAAAAAAGATGGGTATTCTCCTCAATGAGGCTCAGAAAAAGTATGACTTTGTCCTCCTTGACTCACCGCCGATTCAGCAGGTTACCGATTCCCTGATGCTAGGCCCACTGGTGGACGGCACAATTATCGTCATCAAGGCAGGGAGTACAACGTTTGATATGCTGGATAGCGGCATTAAAAAATTGCGCGAGGGGCATACCCATATACTAGGGGTTATATTTAACAGGATTAAGAGAAAACATGCTGGTAAAGGGTATTACGGATACTATGGGTATTACTCATACTACAAGAAAGGGTATGGGGGGTATTCGCAGGAGAGTCAAGGTACAACCAGTAAACAAAATACCTAATCTGATGCTGTATGCAAGGAACCCTGACATCAGGGTTCCTTTTTTGTATGGTATGGCGAACATTCTATCCACCATCGGTAACAGGATTACGAGTAGGAAAAAATCATACGTGTGACCAGCAGGGATCACTCTGTCATCTGTCGTCTGGCTTCTGTTTTCTGCTATAACGAAACGTCATCTCATCTTTCCGTCGCCCAATCTTAACAGACCCGCCCTTATTAAGCTTACCAAACAGGATCTCTTCAGTAAGCACATCACCGATCTCCTTCATAAGTAAACGCCGCAACGGACGCGCCCCATAAGCGGGATCATACCCTTCCGTTGCCAGCCAGCGTCGGGCTGTCGCAGTAAGTGAGACCTCAACCTTTTTATCTACCAGCTGGACCTGCAGTTCAGCTATCATCTTGACGACAATTTTCTCCACTGCGGCGGCTTCCAGAGCATGGAAGGTGATAGTTGCATCGAGCCGGTTTCTGAATTCCGGAGAAAAGAGATTCTTCAACGCCTTTTGTTCTTTTCCACTGGAATCACCGATAAAACCAATGGTACGTTCACTCATCTCCCTGGCACCGGCATTAGTGGTCATGATCAGGATGACATTGCGGAAATCTGCCTTTCTCCCGCTGTTATCGGTCAGGCTGGAATGATCCATGACCTGCAACAGAATTGAAAAGACATCAGGATGCGCCTTTTCAATCTCATCCAGGAGCAGCACGGTATGGGGATGCTTACGGATGGCATCGGTGAGCAGGCCGCCCTGGTCAAAGCCGATATAGCCTGGAGGTGCTCCGATGAGACGGGCAACGGCATGTTTTTCCATATACTCGCTCATATCAAACCGTTCAAAATTTATTGTCAGTGCCTCTGACAGCTGACGAGCGACCTCGGTCTTGCCCACTCCAGTGGGACCGGCAAAGAGAAACGAGCCTGTGGGTGAGAGGGGATTGGAGAGACCGGCCCGGGAACGCTTCACCGCCTGGACAACCGCGCTTAATGCCTCGTCTTGACCAAATATGACCCGCTTCAGTTTTTTGTCCAGTTTACGCAGGCTGTCGTCCACCTTATTGCCGGATCGTGACACCACCGGCACCCGTGCCATTCTGCTAACGGTCTGCTCCACGTCCTTGATACCAACGGTCTTGCCGATCTTGCCGGCCATACGAAAGGCGGCTCCCACCTCATCCATGACATCAATGGCCTTGTCCGGGAGAAAACGATCATTAATATAGCGGTTGGACAGTTCAGCAGTGGTTCTGATGGCACCTTTGGAGTAAAGGAGCTGGTGGTGTTCTTCGTAGCGGGGCTGCAAGCCCTGCAAGATAGCACAGGTATCCTCCACCGAGGGTTCTTCAACATCTATCTTCTGAAAACGGCGTGAAAGAGCCCGGTCTTTTTCAATATGATTTTTATGTTCCTCATAAGTGGTTGAGCCGATACAGCGGATGGTTCCGGCCTGCAGGGCAGGCTTGAGCAGGTTTGAGGCATCCATTGAACCTCCGCTGGTGGCTCCTGCGCCGACAATGGTGTGCATCTCATCAATGAAGAGAATGGCGTTTTCCTTTTTCTCAATGGCTGCCACCACTGCCTTGAGACGTTTTTCAAAATCACCCCGGTACTTGGTGCCAGCGACTAGAGAACCCATGTCCAGCATGAAGATTTGCGTTCCCTGGAGGAGATCTGGAACCAGGGTGAGTGCGCTATCCACAGGCTCAGGAGTATCAGGAGTATCAGGAAATGAATCATCATTCTTGCGAGCCACGCCATCTTCATAAATACGCTGAGCCAACCCTTCAGCCATGGCGGTTTTACCCACCCCGGGTTCCCCTACCAGCAGGGGATTATTTTTTCGCCGTCGGCAGAGTACCTGCATCATCCGCTGTAACTCGCCTTCCCTGCCTATGAGCGGGTCAATTTTCCCTTTTGCAGCCAGCACGGCTAAGTTGACGGTAAATTGAGCCAACGGATCCCGTTGTATCTTCTTGGTACCCTTTTTTTTCTTTCTTTCGACCCGAGTCTGGGGTTTGCGCAACGGTTCCTGTTGTAACT
>DAOVTM010000406.1 GCA_030633145.1 Desulfobulbaceae bacterium | reverse complement strand
GTGGTAACTTTGAATGACCGCTCCAGCGGTCGATGCGAGACAGACGGAGTCTCGCAAGCTCGCTTACCTGGAGCGTCAGTTTCCGTTCCCACAGACGGAGTCTCGCAGGCTCGCTTACCTGGAGCGTAGGAACGAGAGGAAGGCAAAGACAATCTCTATTGCCTTGTTTATCTGGTTCATATTTTCCTCGGATAACTCCCCCGCGAATCCTGGTCATTCGATACCTGTGGTCTATGGGACGAGATTGCAGACAATCTACTATTGACTTCTTTGACAATCCGTTTTGAATAGTGGGCATAATTTCTATATTTGTTTTAATACGCCCTTTTTTTTCACTCCAGGCTGTTATGGGAACAACCTGTATTACCGGAACTCTTTGATTTTAAATATTGTTTGTTACAATCACGCAGGGTCGAGTTTTGCCTGTTTCTGATCCTTTAGTTGGATTGAGGTCAACATCTATCACCATTCCTCGTTTCAAAGAAGTCATTCCGGCCATCCCGCAACCGCAACGTAAGTTAATTCCTGCAATTCCTTATCAGTTTCATAAATATCCGCATATAGATCAGCAGATTGCTCAAGACTCTTTGTTTCAAATTCTTCTTTAAGCCGAACTAAAGCAGCTCGCACCATCGAACTCTTATCTTTGAACCCGTAAAACTGATAATTCCTCAAAAATTCCAGCAACGAAACGGTCAAACTAAATTTTGCCTGCTGCATAACAGCACCCTTTTTTAGTCCCTGAAAAACGTCCCTGTATTTATACCTATTGTAGGGTTTTGGGCTGAAATGTCAAGAATTGGTTTTGATTTTCAGCATCCTTCATTTACCAGTAATCAATTCTCTATTTCCACTGTATTCGCTCTTTCCAAGTCAGCCAGACATTGTAAACTGAAATTGAAAACTTGATATTTTTTGGACATGTAACTTTACTCTGGTTCCCAAGCTCCAGCTTGGGAACCAGAAGAATTATTCTGGCCAGAACGTATCATTCATTGCCTGTTCAAAAATCCAGGGGCAACTTTCCGGGAAAGTACTTTTGGGAAGCCCTGTCGCCCTTGCTGCACTGGTACGCGCATATTTATATCCTCGCTCCAGTGCGTTGTCCAATTTCTGGGCCAGGCTTGAATTGTCTTCTAACAGATCCGCCAATTCTGAACGTTGCTCCTCTATGGTATATTTCCAGCTATTGCCTTGATAGCCTGGTTGATATTTCCACTTTAAAATGTGCATAAAGAGTATTTTCAGCCTGCTCACCAATTCACGCTGCAAGCTCTTGCCCATGTCTTCAATTTCCTCTGCAATATTGTCAATATCAAGATCTGCCAGGTTGCCAGCTTTAAGTAACTCTGTCTGCTGATTCACCCAGCCATAAAAATCGGTGGAGTGTAATGTCTCTTGCATAATAAACTTTTTTTTCCTCTTGTATCTCTCTTGTCTTGACCAGCTCTATACTACACGGTTCTCATTATTTTCTAACCGGAAAGTCTTTTAAACTGAAAGTTTTCAAAACTGAAAATAAAGAAAAGGATGATACGCCTGAGCGGCAATGGTAATCAGGACAAGGTAGATCAGTCCCGCGAACAGAGCCAGACGACCAATGGAAAGAACAGAGAGGATAACGATAACAGATACACCATGTTTAAAAGACTGCTGCAGCAGGTTTGCTCGCTGGCAGAGTATTCCATAAACCGGCAGGGAGAGGAGCAGGCCAATGAGCAGTTCAGTGATGAACAACTTGTCTGTGAGCAGGAATGATAGAAACATGGCGTTACCGGTATCCTGCCAGCCGATCATCACCCGAAGGAATTGCCCTGCTTCCTGCAAAGAGGATGACCGGAACAACACCCAGCCGATAATCACCACTATTGTCGTATAAAACCAGCCTGCCCCGTTTCTAAGCAGACTGTTTTTCTCCTTATTCCCGGTGGGGACAATCCGTTCCAATACCAGAAAAACTCCATGCCAGAGTCCCCACAGGACAAAGGTCCAACTGGCTCCGTGCCAGAGACCGCAGAGGAGAAATACAATCAGGAGGTTGAGCATGGTACGACCCGCTCCCTTGCGGCTGCCGCCCAGGGGAATATAGAGATAATCCCGCAGCCAGGTGGAAAGGGAAATATGCCAGCGTCGCCAGAACTCGCGCATTGATCTTGATATATAGGGGTACCTGAAGTTCTCCGGCAGTTTAAAGCCAAACATCCTGCCCAGGCCGATTGCCATGTCAGAATAGCCTGAAAAATCATAATAAATTTGCAGGGTAAAACAGATTGCCCCCAACCAGGCCAGCCCAGGAGACAACTCATAAATAGGCAGATTAAAGATGTGATCCGCCTTAACCCCCAGTGGATCAGCAAGCAGGACTTTTTTTGCCAGGCCAAAGACAAACCGTTCCGCGCCATCGGCAAAACCTCTGCTGGTTACGGTGCGGCGGATTAGCTGTTTCGCGATGTCGTGGTAGCGGACAATGGGACCAGCAATCAGCTGGGGAAACATGGCAATATAGAGGCCGCAGTTGAGCAGGTGCTGCTCTGCCGGAGCAATCCGACGATAGACATCTATGAGATAGGAAATGGCCTGAAAGGTAAAAAAAGAAATACCAGCAGGAAGGTGGATATTGGCTGACTGCCAGGGAGTTATTCCGACAGCTACGAATAACGGTGCCAGAATATCCAGGGTAAAGTTGAGATATTTACAGATAAACAGCGGCAGCAGGTTGACGATTATTCCCAGTGCCAGCAGTATTTTCTGCCTGCCCTGGCTGCTGTTTTCAATCTGTTTTCCGAGAAACCAGGACACCCAGATTGAACTGAGCAGCAGGGTAATATATATCCCCTCACCCCAGACATAAAAGAGCAGGCTGGCCGCAAAAAGGACATGGTTGCGGAACCGTTTCCCGAACAGCCCCCCGATAGAGACAGTTGCTGTGAGGACAATGGGAAGAAAGAGAAAGAGAAAGGTTACCGAGCTGAAGATCATTTATTTTTAAATCATTTATTTTCTATTGGTTGGTGCCTGTTTTTTTACCTGTCAGAGGTCAGTTGACGCTACACATACTAGAATTAACGACCTGGTGTCACCCTTTTTCACTTCATGCGGATCGCTTTTTGCTGATATTTTGCTGATGCAAAGAGAAAAATGATACAAAGAAAAAAATGATACAAAGAAAAAAATAGAGTAGGTTGAATTATATGCACATATCTGAAGGAATTCTGTCAGCACCGATACTGTTGAGTGGCGGGGTAATTGCAGCCGCAGGAACCGTAATTGGCTTAAAGAAAATGGATTTTGACCGGATCATGCCCACGGCTCTGCTTTCGTCCGCCTTTTTTGTCGCCGGTCTGATTCATGTTCCGGTGGGTCCAGGATCTATTCACCTCGTCTTGAACGGACTCCTCGGTATCATCCTTGGCTGGGGCAGTTTTCCCGCTATCCTGACAGCCCTTTTTCTGCAAGTCATTTTTTTCCAGTTTGGCGGCCTGGTGGTGCTGGGAGTCAACACCGTTACCATGGCTGTTCCTGCTCTCTGCTGCTACTATCTGGTTCGCCCCTGGATTCACAGCAAGAGAAGCAATAAATGCAGAATGGTGGCCGCGTTCAGCGGAGGATTCCTGGCAATCCTGTTCTCTTCACTCCTCATGGCTCTGGCCCTGGGATTTTCCGATGCCGGATTTATTACCACCGCAAAGCTGATTATTGGCTTCAACATCCCGATTATGCTCATTGAAGGGTGTATCACCATGTTTACGGTTACCTTCCTTGCCAGGGTACAGCCGGGCATTCTGGAGATGAACTCCCAGCCAGGCTGCTCTACTGCAACCGGGCAACTCGAAAAGTAATGGAG
>DAOVTM010000057.1 GCA_030633145.1 Desulfobulbaceae bacterium | reverse complement strand
GTTTGGAAACAGCGACATTCTTTTTGATTTACCAGGATTTTACTTAAAACCAATAAACCATAATAATTGCTGTTTAATGCTGTTAATATAACTTCTTTATCACCGTCCTGACTACTAATCAGGGTAAATATCTCATTAAATCTGCAATATCCGTTGATCATGATCAAGAAATATTTAATGAATAACTATTCATAATACCGACCACTCAAATTATTGCAACATATTTCACTTATCTGATTATGAAAAATTCGCTATAATTTTCCGCCGTACTCTTATTAGATATTTTCATTTACTTATTATGCATAATGCGTATAATAACATAATTTTGATATATGCATTATGTGTAGTGTGTATAATACGATAACCGAAATAGGGTATTTCCCGTACTATGAAGGTAACTCAATAAAAAATATGGATAAAAATACAATTGAACAGAGGTTGACATCTTTTGGAGATTTTTTATTAAAACACTCCATGGTGCAACCCGGCAGAGAAAAATACTTCATTGCCTGGATGCGGACATATTTAAGCAAAGAACAGACATTCAAGGGGAAAACATGGGAAGAAAAACTCCCTCAGTTCCTTGACATGCTCTCGGAAAATGCAAGTATCAAACCCTGGCTGGTGGACCAGGCTGATCAGGCTGTAAGGCTCTATTTTCAGAATTATCATGCAGCAAACAAATCCCCTCCCAAACAAACTGCTGCTCAACAAAACACCCTGGCACAAGATTATCCTGACAGATTCAATGGTAACCAGGCCTTGGAGGATGCCCGAGAGTGGATGCGAATAAAACACTATGCCTATAAAACAGAACAATCCTATCTGAGTTGGTGTAAACGTTTTTTTCTATATTCTGAACAGTGCAAAGGGATTGATCAGGCTGGTAATGTTCTGGTTACTCCACAGCTTATCAAGGATTATCTGGCACAACTTGCGAGTAGGGAAAATGTGGCAAAATCAACTCAAAATCAGGCATTCAGCGCTCTCCTGTTTCTCTGTCGCAATGTCCTGAAAATTGATCTGTCCGATATGGAGTCCAATCTGCGCGCTAAGGTAGGGAAAAAGCTGCCGGTAGTACTGACTCCTATAGAAACTAAAAAATTGCTGGCACTGGTTTCCGGAACCAACGGCCTGATTCTTCATCTGATTTACAGTGCCGGACTTCGACTCAGTGAGTGCGGCCGGTTACGGGTCAAGGATCTGGATTTTGAACAGGATCTTCTTTTTGTTCGATCCGGGAAAGGGGATAAAGACCGCTCAACGGTTCTGGCAACACAGATTCAGCCGGATCTGCAAGCGCATCTCATCCGGGTGAAAGGATTGCACGAACAGGATCTGAAAAACGGGTTTGGCGAGGTATATCTTCCAGGTGCTTTGGATCGGAAATATCCAGCTGCGCCAAAGGAATGGGGCTGGCAGTATGTCTTTCCCAGCGCAAGGCTCTCAGTTGATCCCCGCAGCCGGAAGACCAGGCGGCATCATGTCAGTGATGGTGCCATTCAAAAGGCGATGAAAAAAGCGGTGCGCTCTTCTGGATTGGTGAAACAGGCATCTGTCCATACCCTGCGTCACAGCTTTGCTACCCACCTTTTGCTCAATGGGGTGGATCTTAGGCAGATTCAGGACTACCTTGGTCATAATAGTGTTGAGACTACGATGATTTATACCCATGTGGTCAAGAGTATGCGCAACCCGGCTGTCAGCCCGCTTGATATGCTCGATGCTATGACTGTGGGAAAAATGTAATGCCTGCGTCAATTCAGAAATACGAATAAAATTTACTCAACAACAACCGGTTAAAGCCGGTGAGTTAAATTTAACGACTGAAAGTCGGGATACGGGTCAAAGACCCATCGTAAGCGTAAATATATGCTTACCGGGAGCATGGGAACAAGAGTAAGAACAAAGGGGTCAAAAAAAGAATGCCACATTCACCCCTCACCCTGCAGCAAGCCCAGCAACTCCCGTGCGGAAACCTTACCCGCAGAATCCGTCCCCTCAAGCAGGCTGTTAGCGAGATCACGTTTCTGTTTATGGAGATCAACAATCTGCTCTTCAATGGAGTCCTTCATCACCAGCCGATACACGGTAACCGGTCGCTCCTGACCGATGCGATGAACTCGATCCGATGCCTGATCTTCCACTGCCGGATTCCACCAGGGATCCATGTGGATGACATAATCTGCTGCTGTGAGATTCAGACCTGCACCGCCGGCTTTCAGGCTGATGAGAAACAGATCCCCCTCACCGTTCTGAAAACTGTTGATCCGTTCCTTTCTCTTTTTGATAGGGGTTGAGCCGTCCAGATATTGATAGCTGATCTTTTTGAGATCCAGATAGTTGCGGATAATCTCCAGATGACCGACAAACTGGCTGAATACCAGGGCCTTATGATTATTTGCCAGCAGTTCATCCACAGTATCAGCAAACACCTTCAGCTTGGAGCTGTTAATCCCGCACTCCGGCAAGACAAGACTCGGATTACAGCATAGACGGCGCAGCTTCATGATCTCAGCCAGGATACGCAGATGCTGCTGCCCTGCCCCTTCCTCATCATGGCCGCTGATGTTTTCCAGAGCCTTGATCCGTTGCGCCTCATAGAGAACCAGCTCCTCCTTGCTCATCTCCACCTCAAGGGTTATCTCGGTCTTGGGCGGCAGCTCCTGAAGGACATCACTCTTCAAACGGCGGAGAATAAAGGGGCGGATCAGCTTACGGAGCTGATTTCGTTTCTCTGTATCCTGATC
The DNA here is from genome assembly GCA_030633145.1 of Desulfobulbaceae bacterium. Classification (GTDB taxonomy): domain Bacteria; phylum Desulfobacterota; class Desulfobulbia; order Desulfobulbales; family Desulfobulbaceae; genus DAOVTM01. The sequence goes on along the minus strand of DAOVTM010000057.1, from coordinate 10,487 downwards.
CCGTTCAATAGGAGCGGCAAATTTTTCATTAAATTTCTTATAAGAACCAAGCAAGCCGGGATTGAGAAAATTAAACAGGGTCCACAGCTCGCCAAGATGATTTTCCATCGGAGTTCCAGAGGTGATAATCCTGAACCCGGCCTGCAGCTGCATGGCGGCCTTTGAGCGTTTAGTCTGCATATTTTTGATGGCCTGAGCCTCATCCAGCACTACAGTCTGCCACGCCACAGAAGTGAGCAACTCAGATTCCAGGGGCAGGAGACCATAACTGACAATCATAAGATCAAAGGGCTTGAGGTCATCAATCATCTGCTTCCGGTCACCAGAACCAAAGAGAATCACGTTCAGGGTGGGGGCAAAGCGGGCTGCCTCTTCCTGCCAGTTGGAAGTCACAGACAGGGGGGCAACCACCAGGGTAGGGCCCTGTCCAGCCCTGAGCAGAATAGCAGCCAATGCCTGGATGGTCTTGCCCAGCCCCATATCATCGGCCAGACAGGCACCGACTCCCCAGTGCGATAACTGAGCCAGCCAGTTAAAACCTGTTTTCTGATAATCACGGAGCGAGCCTTGCAGAGTAGAGGGGATGTCCGGCTCTACAACCTCCTGTAATTTTTTACAATGGCTCTTCCATGCCTTGTCCGTTCGTAGCTGTCCTGCTTCTTCGGTGAGGTCTTCCAGTGCCAGGGCTGCCAGCGGGGAAAAACGAACACCTTTTCCATGGCTCTCAGAAAAGGCCTCCAAATCAGCCAGACGGTTGCGTAACTGCCTGGTGATGGCAAGAAACGTCCCATCATCCAACTCAATGAAACGATTGTTTGACTGACCAAGCATCTCCAGCAGCCTGCGTAAATCCAGGGACACTGAATCGTCAATAGTCAACTTACCGGTTGCCTTGAACCAGTCCCGCTCCTTTTTAATATTGATGGCAAAGGCAGACCCGGAAATCTCTCGGCGAACAACCATCTTTTCACCGTGCGGCCATTCCAGCACCACATCATCCCCGCATTCTTTTAATTCCAGCAGCAGCTCCAGGGCATCCTCTGGATCTTCCATCTGCCACTGGTTTTCCATCTGTTCAATCCGGTTCAGGGTGGGACAGGAATGGATGACAGCGGTCTGCTGTTTCTTTTCCCGGCTAAAATTACGCACGGCCTGGATTTTTTCACCCTCAATCTCAGTCAACACGGTTTTACCGCCCCGTCCCGGTCTGAAACTGGAACCTCCTGCTCCGCAGGGTTTGACCAGTAAATCCACCTGGATTCCTTCCTGCCAGGGAATGATATGGGCATGGGGACGGGAATCAGCCTTGCGGGTGGTAACCTTAGCCGTACTTGCCGTATCAAGCGCAAGATCAGAATGAACCGTTACCATGGATGCCAGGGAGTCCACAACCTGGCGAACCTTATTTTCACCGCTTTTGGGGATAGAGATACCCTTACCGAGAAAACTCAGAATTTTTTTATGTTCTTTGGTAAAGCGGATAATTTTGAAACGGGTGGGGGTGTCTTTAACCACCTGTAACTCATCTGTGGCTGGCATGGGGAACAGGGACAGGCGTAATTTGCCTCTTTCCTCCCGTATCTGCAATTCCGGCTCACTGAGAACCAGCTCCACCACAGGCCCTGTGGACTCACCAAGAAACAAAAGGGGATGACCGACCAGGGCAGGCAGAACAACATCGTCATTGAATTCATATTCTGTTTTGCCGTACCGCCAGCTTGTTTTATAATGTTCTTCATTGATTCCCTGGCAGACTCGCCTGTCCTGATCAGTCAAGCCTTCCAGGGTGGCAAAATTCTTATACAGATTTGTCAAAGCTACGGGACGACCCTTGGTCCAGCGGCCTTTTTTGCTCATCTTCTGCATTTTCGGGCTGACAGAGCAGAAATTGTGATACTCGTTATGGGAAAAGAGCCAGATTAAGCGCTGCTCCGTAGCTGCGTTTTTATCGGTGTTGTCAGCTCCCTTACCAGCCCGCATGGTCAACAGGCCATTCAGGGTTTTTTCCCATTTCTGCATAGGCTGAACAATATTGATACAGCTAACGGTATTACACTTTTTATGTAATGATGCTGCCAGCTTCTGGTTCTTCATTTTTTCCTTGCCCAGATACGCCAGCAGGGCGGATAATTCAGCAGCCAGCCAGTTATAGCCGTTTTGCAATGCCTTATCCCGCATCCTGCCTATTTCCAGATGATTATCCTTTGCCCTGATTTTATCTGTCCAGGCAAGACAGAGGTTCAGGATAAGGAACAAGATGGGATCATCCTCATAATTCAACATACAACTGATAGCAGAATCCTTGTCCTCCAGACCCATCTGGTCAAGGAAAACAGAACGCTGAACCTCCATCAGAGGAGAAAGGGCAAAGGATTGTTTTTTAGCAATGTCAATATAGCCCAGTGCCTCCTTGAACCGTTTATCATCCCTGGACTGTAACAGAGCCAGCAAATGGATGGGGCCGACAGTACTTTGCAAAAATATCTTGCCCTGGCCAGTTATTTTTCTTGCAGCCTTGAGATTATCATCAAAATAGCGCAAAGCCTGCTCGTAATTGCCGCTTATAAATTCCAGCCAGCCGCTGCGGCTGAGTAGTTCCGCTTTGACCCTGTCCTTGAATGTTCCAATCAGAGAGCGGGCCTTATCAGTATCACCACAGGCGAAATAATAGGCAACCAGTGGCAGAGCCTCTGATGTTCCCGGTAGTTGACTACCATAAACAGTTTCAATATAGTTACATAGTTCTGCTCCAGGTTCCAAGTGCCATTCTGACTCTTTGAGCAGTCGTATCAAGGCGGGAAAACGTATCGCAGGATCAATCTTCTCTATGATTTGCAAAGAAAAAGGATTGGTCAACAGTTGTACAAGCAGATTATCTCCAGAAATTGGATTAATAGAAAAATCTTTTTGCGCAAAGAAAAACAGAATACTGATCTCCTCCATTGATTGACCACTGAACAACTCAATTAAGATAGAACGTATTATCTGTTGAGCGTTCATAAACGGTATTTTTTTGCTACTGGCCTTAGTAATCTTCAAGTTTCTGGTAAGTACATGAGCCATATCTGGAAACAATCCCTCAAGCAGACAGTCCTTAATCGCAGTCACCTGAATAGATTCAGGACAGCATACCCCCCGATTTGCTTTCAACAGCAGCCCTTGCTTGATAAGTTCATTTTGCAGAGGCTGGATACTTAGGGTGTTGTAGGGTGTGTTTGTTTCAGGGTCTGTAATTCCCAGGTCTGCAAGACAGGCAAGCATCCCCTTTACCCGGCAATAATCTACATTTATTGCCAGCAGACGAACTATAGCTTTTTGCACTGGCGCAAGGTCGTTGTAATCGGCAATGCGTTGTTCAATAGTGGTTTTTCTGGAACTCATGAATATGTATGCTCCTGTTGTCTTGCTTAAACAGTGATTGTTTATTATCATCCGGCAGTGTTGCCCAACAATATATCCCAAATTCCATACCAGGTAAAGCATGAAAAATCGTGAAACAATCTATCTCAACTATGCCGAGGCCCTTGACAGTACCTATCGTACAGATAAGTTGAAAGATCTTGCCTCCATTATCTGCCCGAAAGTGCCAGCATTAAAAGCTGAACGGGTTGCAATCATTGTCAGTACCATGTTCAAGGATATAAAAGGTACGTTTAACCAACTCCCTCCGCTTGCGCAGAATGCTGTTGCGGAAACTGTCCATAACTGGCATGGAACGTATAATCAACTGATGTATGTAAACAAGTACTTTGCCGGCCCGAGGGACATAAAAGATCCAAAAGAACACCGTAATCCAGAACTGATATACCTCTTTCTGTTGAATGCACAGATACCCCTTGATCTGCTGGAAAAATTACAAAAAATTGTCCCCCAGCCAAAGGAAGATCAAATAATGTACTTTGATGAAGAGCCTTATGACAAATATACAAAAATGTATTTTGTCGAGGATGAGGGACTCTTTGTCCGTAATACCGCCCATGCCGCTCTGGAAAACCTCAACACCCTTCTGACCCTTGCTGAGGATAAAAAGATCAGGATAAGTGCAAAAACCGGACGGGGTACAACAGCAACCATTAAAAAAATTGACAGCCTGCTCTACGAAGGAGACTGGTTCCAGGATGAGGAGACTGGTGAAGCGGACAAAGAGATCGGCCCCATGCAAGCCTTTGCCTGGCCTCTACTGCTTCAGGGGGGCGGACTTGCCAAGGCTCAGGGTTCGTTATTACAGCTCACTCCTGCAGGACGCAAGGCTTTGAAACAAAACCTGGCTGAAGGAATGAGAAATGCTTGGCCCAGATACCAGAAAAACAAACTCATTGATGAATTTTCCAGGGTAACCGCAATTAAAGGGCAGCGTTCAAACCGGGGACGCACCATGACCACACCGGCAAAACGGAGACCGGCAATCAACATGCTGCTGGGTGATCTGGAACCGGGTAAATGGATTGATGTTGATGAACTGTTCAGGCAGATAAAGGTAAATCCAATATTTTCTTTTAAAGTGGTCAATTACGAATGGAAATTATACTTGGATGATGCCCATTATGGACTTCTTGACTATAATGATACCTGGCCGCTGTTGCAGTTAAGATACCTGCTGGTCTATCTGTTTGAATACTGCGCTACCATGGGGCTTATTGATGTTGCCTACAAGCGACCGGATTGGGCCAGGGATGATTTCAGGTCATGCTGGGGGGCGGACGGTCTCTACTCGTTGAGCCATTGTGATGGACTCCAGTATATCAGAATCAATAAACTTGGTGCTTATGTCTTTGAGCATACTGATGAATATATCGAAGAGAAGAGTCAGGAACAGCTCTATTCCTTTGAGGAATGCGATATAGTTCTTGCCGCCAACACGACACTGGCTCCAGGGCAGGAGTTGTTTCTGGAAAAGATTGCCGATCAAAAAGAGGTGGACCGCTGGCGGCTGTCCACTGCGTCCTTGCTCAATGCGATCAAAGACGGGCAGATTTTGAGCGAGATCAGAACATCCATGGAGGCAGAATCGTCCGAAGAATTTTCCACATCCCTGCAACAGTTGTTTGACGATATTGAACTGCGCACCACCGCATTTATGGATGTTGGTACAACAACTCTGCTGGAATGCAATCCTGAGTTTCGCAAACAGGTCTTAACAGACAAAAAACTGGGCAAACTCTGTTTACCTGCCGGTAATAAGCACCTGGTTATTCGTCCGGGTAAGGAGAATTTGTTTGCCGCAGCACTTGAAAAGACAGGCTTTATTATAGGAAGAAACTAAGATGAATGCGCAAAGAGTTACAGCATTATGTTCACTGGTACCCACGCTCCAGGCAAGCGAGCCTGCGAGACTCCGTCAGTGAGTACCTTAAATTTCCCTTAAACGCTTAAACAAACCATAAACAACTACGGAAAAACTATATGATGACCATGCCGAACCACAAGACAAAACTGGTCTGCACCATCGGCCCAGCCTCTGACTCCCCAAAAATGATCGAAAAGATGATTGAAGCAGGGATGAATATAGCCCGGCTTAACTTTTCCCACGGCGATTTTCCCAGCCACGGTGAAGTAATCCAAAAGATCAGAACTGCGGCAAAAAAGATTGGCAGACCGGTCGCCATTCTCGCCGACCTGCCCGGACCCAAGATGCGTATAGGTGACTTAGTTGATGACTTTATCACGCTTGAACGGGATGCCACCTTTACCCTTACAGCCGAAGATATCCTCGGCACTGTGGAACGTGTCTCCATGACCATGAAGGAGCTGCCCGGTGTAGTCAATACCGGAGACACCCTGTTTCTCAATGACGGACTCATTGAACTGCGGGTCAACGAGGTGCAGGGAGATGATATCCACTGCAAAGTCATCGTGGGCGGCAAGCTCCGTCCACGAAAGGGTTTGAATATCCCTGGAATAGATCTTGGCACCAGTGCCTTTACCCCACGCGACCGTGAGTGTATGCAGTTTGCCCTGGAAAACGGGGTGGATGCGGTGGGTCAGTCTTTTGTCAATACCGCCCAGGATGTACTCGATGTCCGGGAAGCTGCCGCTGCAATGGGTTTTACTCCCTTTATCGTGGCCAAAATTGAACGAGCCAGTGTCTGGCAACATATTGATGGAATCCTTGAGGTCACTGACGGCATCATGGTGGCCAGAGGTGATCTGGGGGTGGAAATTCCCATTGAAGAGATTGCTGTGGCTCAGAAGACCATCACTGCCAGGGCTAATTTCTTTGGCGTACCAGTGATTACAGCCACCCAGATGCTGGAATCCATGACCGGAAACCGCAGGCCGACCAGGGCTGAATCCACTGATGTTGCCAATGCCATTCTCGACGGGACAGATGCGGTCATGCTCTCCGAAGAGTCGGCCATGGGTGATTACCCCCTGGAATCGGTGCAGATGCTGGCAAAGATAGCCGCTGCCACAGAACCGCACCGCTATGACAGCCATTTTGAGCTTGTCTTAAAACCACAGGCCAGAGACTATACACCCAATGCGGTTGATTTTATTGCTTTCAGTATTGAAAATATCCTTTCCAAGGTTGAACACCCCGGTGCTGTACTTGCCCCGACCACCAGCGGCTATATGGCCAGGAGCCTGACCCGTTTTCGCCTCCCGGTCTGGATTATCGGTGTATCCACTGTTTTTAAAACCTGTCAGGATCTTCTCTTTTCCTATGGGGTATGCCCTGTTCTTGAGGAGAGTACCCCCAAGGACTGGAACGCCTGTGTTCGTGACTATGCAAAGAGGCATAATCTCAAGGGAACCTGGTTTATCAAGGCAGAAGGGCCTTCAGCGGATCATCCAGACATCAACCATAAGATGGAAATAATTAAACTGTGAGACGGAACAGGAAAAAATCAGGAGAAAAAAACATGAAGATACTGGTTCTTAATTCCGGCTCTTCCTCGCTCAAGTTTCAGCTCTTTCTGCAAGAGGATCTCTCTGTTTTGGCCTCCGGGTTGATAGAGCAGATTGGTGACCTGAAAAGTGCTGCCCAACTCTCCTTTGTTGATGCTGCCGGGAATGAACAGGAATACCACAACAATGAACCCGTGCCAGATCATCGTACGGCAATCGGGGTTATGGCGGAAATGCTGCGTGAAAGCGGGATGCTCACAGATATGGAAGAGCTCTCGGGCATCGGCCACCGGGTTGTCCATGGCGGTGAGTCCTTTCATCAGCCGGTTCGCATTGACGGTGACGTTATTGGAGCCATCAGAAAACTGATCCCCCTGGCTCCCCTCCATAATCCGGCAAACCTGATAGGGATTGAGGTGGCAATGGAACAGGTTTCCCATATCCCCCAGGTGGCTGTTTTTGATACTGCTTTTCATCAGTCTATCCCGGAACATGCCTACCTCTACGCCCTGCCCTTTGAGCTGTACGAAAAACAAAAGGTGCGGCGATACGGTTTCCATGGAACCTCCCATAGCTATGTGGCCAGACAGGCTGCCCATTATCTGGAACGCCCCATTGAAGAGATTAACAGTATTACCCTCCACCTGGGTAACGGAGCCAGTGCGGCAGCCATTCAGGGAGGAAAGTGCATTGACACCACCATGGGGATGACTCCCCTGGAAGGATTGGTCATGGGAACCCGTAGCGGAGATCTTGATCCGGCCATTATCTTTTACCTTAGCCGTGAAATGGGTCTGGACATAGAGGAACTGGACACCCTGCTCAACAAGAAGAGCGGTCTAAAAGGAATCTGTGGTGAAAATGACATGCGCACCATCAGCGAGGCAGCAGAACAAGGCGACCAGCAGGCTCGGCTTGCCCTGGCTATCTTCTGTTATCGTCTGAAAAAATATATCGGAGCCTATATGGCCGCCCTGGGCGGGGTGGACTGCATTGTCTTTACCGGCGGTATTGGTGAAAATGCGGCAGTAGTTCGCCGGCTATGCTGTCAGGGGCTGGAACGGCTGGGCATCCGTCTTGATGAAGAGAAAAACAACATCCGGCAAAAAGAGATTCTGGAGATCCATGCAGCCGACAGCCCGGTCAGCCTGCTGGTCATCCCCACTGACGAGGAATATGAGATTGCCCGTCAGACAATGCAAATAATTAATACCCTGTAAAAATTTTGTGAACACATTATGAAATCCTATCCAGTTACAACCGGTCATCGTTATCCGACAGGTGCCACTGTTGGCCCGGACGGAACCAACTTTTGTATTTTTTCCAGACATGCCACAGCTATGCAGCTTCTCCTCTATGAGAAGCCTGACTCCAACACTCCTTTTCAGGTTATTGACCTGGATTCCGTGCAAAATCGGAATTTTTTCTTCTGGCATGTCTCTGTGCAGGGGCTGCGGGAGAATATTTCCTATACCTGGAAGGTGGATGGCCCGGATAATATAGAACAGGGGCATCGCTTTGACTCCACGGTTGAACTGCTTGATCCCTGGGCCACGGCAATCACCGATGTGCTGTGGCAGAGAAAGTATAACCGGGATAACAATGCAGCATCGGGAACACCATCCATGCGGGCCATGGTTGTACCGGAAAAAACCTATGACTGGCAAGGGGATAAACCCCTGCGACATGCGCGTGAAAAGGAGATTATCTATGAACTGCATGTGGGGGGCTTTACCCGTCATCCCTCGGCAGATGTGGCTCACCCTGGAACCTTTTCCGGCATTATAGAGAAGATCCCCTACCTGCGAGAGCTTGGCATCACTGCGGTGGAGCTACTGCCCGTAATGGCCTTTGATGAACAGGACTTACCGGATAGCGGTCGTGATCTGGGGCTGAAAAATTACTGGGGCTATGCCACCCATTCCTTTTACAGTCCCCATCCCGGCTACTGTATTGATCCGCTCTCGGGCAGCCATGGGGATGATTTCCGGGATATGGTCAAGGCTCTGCACCAGGCCGGGATCAGTGTTATCCTGGATGTGGCCTTTAACCATACTGCGGAGGGCGGTACAGACGGCCCGACCATCAATTTCAAGGGTTTAATGAACCGTGGCTTTTATCATCTCGAAGATCATGATGCATCGTTGTATAAAAATTACTCTGGCTGCGGCAATACCGTGAACTGCAACCACCCCCTGGTGGGTCGGTTTATTATCCGAGCCCTTGAGTACTGGGTCAAGGAGTTTCATGTTGACGGTTTCAGGTTTGACCTGGCCTCTATTCTTGCCCGGGGTGAAGACGGCGCACCCATGTATCATGCTCCAGTGGTCTGGAATATCGAATTTTCCGAGGTACTCTCCCATACCAGGCTCATTGCAGAGGCCTGGGATGCTGGAGGACTGTATCAGGTTGGCGGCTTCCCGGGATTCCGCTGGGCTGAGTGGAACGGTCGCTACCGTGATCTGGTGCGGCAGGTTATCAAGGGCGATCCGGGCCTGGTGCCGGAGCTTGCCACCCGTCTGACCGGTTCCAGTGATCTGTATCAGCATTCCGGTCGCCTGCCCACCAACTCGGTTAATTTTATCACCTGCCATGACGGTTTTACCCTCTATGACCTGGTCAGTTATAACGAAAAACATAATGAGGCCAATGGCGAGGATAATCGTGACGGAGACAACCAAAATCACAGCCGGAATTATGGGGCTGAAGGTGTTACAGATGATCTGTCAATCAATGGACACAGACTGCAACAGGTGAAGAACTGCATGGCAATCCTTCTGCTCAGCCAGGGAGTTCCCATGATCCTGGCCGGTGATGAAGTTCTCCGTACCCAACATGGCAACAATAACTGTTACTGTCAGGACAATCCATTAAGCTGGTTTGACTGGGATCTGCTGGAAGAGAATCAGGAGATGTTTTGTTTTACCAAAGGCATGATCAAGCTGCGTAAACGCCATCCATGCCTGACGCAAAAGCAGTTTCTTAAAGGGGAAAAATTAGAGGATGCGCCAATGGCTGATATCAGCTGGCATGGTGCGGTTTTAGGAAAACCGGACTGGGGAAACAGTGAATCCAGGGTACTTGCCTTTACCCTGCACAGAATAAAACCGGAAGATGAAGATCTCCACATCATGATCAATATGTCGCAGGAGGATATCTCCATGGAGCTGCCGAAGTTGGCGAAGGGGAGCTGGCATCTGGCCGTTAACACTGGTCGTTCTATAACACAGGATATCATTGAGCCGGAACAGCAACAAAGCATTGCTGCTCAAACCATGCCAGCGGCAGCTCACACCATTATTGTCTATGAAAGCAGATAAGAAGATAAAGGCCGACTAAGACTAATGCAAAATTAATCTAACATTTTTCCACTGGTTCCTACAGACGGAGTCTCGCAGGCTCACCCAGTGTCAACGCCTCGTTCCAGGCCATGAAGGACAATGCCCTTGCCTATCTTATTGGCGGTATTGCAATCATCATAGTGTATAATCTTCTCATTGCTGTACCTGCTTATCATTTTTTGGCTACCAACTTTAGCCGGGACATTTTTTAACCTCCTCTCGTTCCTACGCTCCAGGTAAGCGAGCCAGCGAGACTCCGTCTGTGGGAACCAGGGGGCAATATGAGTTATCTGGTTG
>DAOVTM010000108.1 GCA_030633145.1 Desulfobulbaceae bacterium | reverse complement strand
GCCTCCAAGTTTTATGAGGATTCCATTGACACTGTGGACTTTACCAGAGAAGGAATCAATATCCACGAGGGACGGGAGGTTGCCATTCTCAAGTCCATCCTGGTGGGAAAGGCCATTACTGAAGATGTAGATTTTCTCAGTGAAACCGCAAATATAAACAATTTGCTGGAGCTTTTTGCCATGACCAGGGATTCCTTTTATTTCCCTGTGGTCGATCATACAGGCAAGATGACCGGTATTGTCTCCATGCAGGATGTAAAAACTATCCTCCACGATGAAAACCAGCGCAGCTGCCTGCTGGTCAGTGCCATCTGCAGCCGTGATGTCATCTGTATGACCCCGGATGATAACCTCTATGATGCCATGAACCTCTTTGACGTAAAGGGCATTGAAGAGATTCCCGTGGTGGAAAATATGGAGGAAAAATGGGTGCTGGGAATGCTGAAACGGCGTGATGTGATTGCCGCCTATAACCATGAGATCCTGAAACGGGGCATCAGTGAAAAGGCGGAGAGTATTCGTATTCTGTGCGGGGCAAAATGATGAGTCAGAGTATGCGTGTGAACCTCTTTTCATTTGGGTTTAAGCACGGCTGCCCGAATGCGGAGATGATCTGGGATGTGCGCTTCCTGCCCAATCCCTATTGGGTGGAAGCACTACGGGATCATACCGGCCTTGAAGAGGAGGTTGCCCTCTATGTGCTGGACAATGAAACCGGTCAGACCTTTCTCGATCATCTCAAGCCGCTGCTCTCCTTTCTTCTGAAGAGTTACCAGGAGGGAGGTCGAGAGACCTTGACCCTGGCTGTGGGGTGTACCGGCGGACACCATCGTTCTGTGGCAATAATAGAATATCTCAATCGATTTATAACTGATGCAGGATTTGCAGTGCAGTGTTCGCACCGGGATCTTGATAAACACGACTGATAAATGACTAATGACCACCAAACCACCCAGAAAACGTCGCCGTAAACGTACAGACGGCTATACCTGTCACTGCTGTAAAGAAAAAAAGGTTTTTTGCTGGAGCTGTGTCTGTGGCTTTGAAATCTGCCCGGAATGTTTTCAGGAAAACAAATGGGGGATCAGTAATGGCCCTACCTGGATCTGCCCTGATTGCGAACGGGTTCACATGATGGAATAATCTCTATGAGTTATGAGTTATGAGCTGTGAGGGATGAGGGATGAGGGTTTGCACGGCTTCTTCTCAATACCCGAAATCGCTGTGTTGCTCCTGAAAAATGTCTAATAATCAACCTGTATTTAGAATATGTTTACAATGTCTGTAATGAGGATGACTTACATCTCAAGACCGGAGGAAGCATGAAGTGTCCCAGTTGCGGAGTCAACTACGAGAAGAGCTATGGCCTCCGCTGCAGCTGCGGGTATAGGTATGTATTTAACCCCCTCCTGCACAGCGGTATGACTGACGGCAAGTTTGTTGAACTTATCCGGGAGGCGAGCGGCAATGGCAAATTTTTCTATACCCTGCCGCAGCTTTATCTTGCCTGGTGTACCATGGAGGAGCAGGAGAATAAGCCCCTGGCTCAGCGTGTCCTGATCTTGGTCTGCCTGCTGATATTTTCCATCATCTATGTTCTCTTTTCTGTGTTTGGCACCAGTTTCATCATCGCCCTGATCAGTCTGGCCCTACTTGATATTCCACTGGTGATGACAAGGAAATACGGAGAACGCCAACCACCGAATAAAAAGGAGCTACTGAAGCTGGTACAGCTCTGGGGAAAGAAACATGACCTTCCTGACAAGATGATCCTCAAACCCTGTCTTGACAGGCAGGGAGCTGCGCAAAAAGCTCTGCAAGGGTGCAGGGTGGGTCGGGTCATCCTTGTTGAACGAGCCGTCCTGGTGGATCTCTTCATCCTGAACGGCTTTCATCGCCAACAAAAGGCACTTATCCTCTCCGTGGACGGTTATCCCGCCTTTGTCCATGAACTGGCTGAAAAATTTCTTGACAAACATCCGAAACTGCCTGTTTTTCTTCTCCATGATGCCACCAATGCCGGTATGGCAATGCACCGGGACGTTTCCATTCCCGACAGCCACCCGATTGTGAACCTTGGCGTGGCTCCGCGCCATCTTGAGAAGATGGAATCCCTGAAGCCGTTGATGCTCAAGCGGCAGGATCATCGCGCTCCCATAGACTGTATTCCCTGGTCTGCTCTGTCTGAGTTGTGCGCGTCTGCTATCGATTCCAAGATCAGCTTTGACAAGATCTTGACATAAGGGAGATGGAAAATTTAAATCATCCAAGATGACTTGGATTTGGTAGGTTGGTCTGAGTTATGAGTGATGAGGAATGAGAACTCGCACGGCTTCTTCTCAATACTCATTTCTCACAACTCAATACCCGAAACCGCTGTATTGCTCCTGAAAAGTGTCCAATAATCAACACGAATTTAAAATATGTTTACGATGTCTGTAATTGTGAAAACAACGGCAGAGGGGGGCTTATGAAACAGGATGCAAAAATTAAACGATTTAGACTGCGAATCGCCTTGCCGGTGCTGTTTACCCTGTTGTTATCTATAACAGGGACAACGATATTTTTGATCAACTTTTATGTATCCATACGTTCGACTCAGTCCATAGCAGAGGATTATCTTGCAAGTTCGGGGAGCCGACTGATGGAAAAAACCATCAATTATCTCCAGCCTGCTGCCAAGGTAGCGGAATTTAATAGTTCGATTGCCAGTGCCGATCTGACCGGGGAAGATTTTTTTATAGAAATTGCTAGCAGTGAAATTACTCAATTTGCAAATTTTGCTTGGATCGCCCTCATATACTTTGCTTCTATTGAAGGGGATTTCTGGCTCAACGGGGTACACAAGGACAAAGGAACCATAGCTACCCAGGTTGTTTCCAGGGTACTCGATGAAACTTCGACGGGTGTCAGCTATCAAGATGCTGTTGATCTCCAGCAGGCAATGTACAAACTGAGCAAAGATGATCCGGTCAGGGCCGGGAACAAGGAGCAACTGGATCAAATATCCAGCGAACTCCTGGAAACGGTTGTCCATGTCAGGGATGAGTCTGGAAACGTTCTTTTACGAGAGAGGCGGGACAGATACTCTTACTATCCGACAACGAGGGGCTGGTTTCGGACCAGCCAACAGCAGAGTGGGGCATCCTGGTCAGGGGTCTATACCTTTTCCGACAGTGGCTATTTTGATGTTTCAGGAAAACCGGGGATTACGGTATCCTATCCGGTTACCGGAAGAGATGGCAGACTCGTCGGTGTCAGCGGTGTTGATATTGTAATTGGGCAATTACAAAATTTTCTGGATGAACTCAAGATCACCCCCAATGGACGGTCGTTTATCCTTAATGAAAATGGGCAGCTGATTGCTATGGGTAATTTTCGCTTTGAGAAGGGGGCTATCCCTGACTATTTTCTTGGACATATCAAGGCTCAGTCAGAGGGAGGTGATTCCGTGGTGGCTGCCAGTTATGCAGATCTGCGTGAGCATTTCCTCCACAAAGGGGGGATTCCTTTTTCCAAACCTCTGGAATTTTCTTTTGACAACGGTGGGCAGAAATATTTGAACTACTATGCCAGGATTCCCCAGGGACATGGGCCAGCCTGGACACTCGGCCTGGTTGTTCCTGAAAACGATTTTATTGGGGAATATAAAAAGGGGTTTGCTCTCACTGTTATCTTTTCTCTCCTGGTACTGATACTCCTCATTCTCCTGGCACTCTATATTGGACATAGGATTACCTATCCGTTACAGTTGCTTACCCGTGAAGTGGAGTTGATCCAAAAGTTTGACTTGGAAGACCGCCCTTTGCCCCAGAGTAACTTTATTGAGATTACCAACATTTCCAATGCAATCGGCAGAATGAAAAACAGTCTGAAATCGTTTGAAAAGTATATCCCTTCCGATGTGGTACATTACCTGGTTTCCAGCGGCAATGAAGCGGTACTGGGAGGACATTCCGCCAATCTTACGATCATGTTTACCGACTTGGTAGATTTCACCTCGATTTCCGAACAGTTGACTCCTGAACAGCTTGTCAATCATCTTGGTATGTATCTTGGTACCTTTTCCGGGATCATTAAACAGACCGGTGGAACAGTGGATAAGTACATTGGTGATGCTGTGATGGCCTTTTGGAATGCGCCGAATAGTGTAGAGAATCATGCGGTCAAGAGCTGTGGTGCAGCCCTTTCCTGTCAGAGATCCCTGGCTGAGTTGAATGAGGTCTGGAAGGCGAATAATCAGCCGCTCCTGTTTGCCCGGATTGGAGTGCATACCGGTGATGTAATCGTAGGGAATATGGGCAGTCAGAGCCGTTTGAATTATACTGTTATAGGAGACGCAGTCAATCTGGCAAGTCGTTTGGAAGGACTGGGCAAGATCTACGGGGTGCCTGTCCTGGTTTCCGAAACTACTTATAAGCTGGCCAGACATGTGTATGATTTCCGTAAACTGGATAGAGTGACGGTTAAGGGTAAGACCATACCTGTGACCATTTATGAACTGCTTGATGAAAAGGGAAAGCTTCATCAGGAAAAAAGCAAAGGGGTAAATTTGTTCGAGAGGGGGCTGGAGGCTTATTTTACCCAGGAATGGGATGCGGCAGGAGCGTATTTTCGCAAAGCAGCGGAAAAGATGCCTGGGGATCAGAGCTGCAGTTTGTTTCTGGATAGAGTTGAGAAGTTTAAGCGTGTTCCACCCGACCGGGAGTGGCATGGCATTGTCAATTATGGGTGATTAACGGCAGGCTGGATATGTATTATTTGATCACAGGTAAGACAGGTGGAGACGTTTCATCTGCTGGGAATTCAGGTCTTGAACAGTCGTCAGTTTGATTGTATCATGGAAAAGTAAATAAGTTAATAGTTGCGTTCCCACGCTGGAGCGTGGGAACGAGGCTACATGAGTAGATTATTAAAAATGGAATGGAGGAAATTGAAAATGGAAAAGAACATGAACAAGGAGCATACTATGATGCGTCGCATGGGTTGTATTTTTTGTATTGCATTACTGTCCGTGCTACTGTCCAGCCCTGCCTTTTGCGTTGAGGCGGTGAATGTCATGTTAAAGAATAACTCTTCTGCCACTGTCGAGGCTGAATTAATTGATCAGTACGGTGGCAATTTTAAGGCCAGTGTGGATGGTGGCATGAGTCAGAATCACACCTTGAAGATCAACAGTGAGATCAAGGTCAACAACACCTCCGTCCACGTTGTTGTTCCAGAAGACGAGGGAAAGGAAGTGGTTATTGCCGGATCTTGATGGGAAATGACATACCACATTTGAAGTATTGACTTCCCGGCCATCTGAGTGGGTAACGTCACGGGATAAACCCAACCTGATGACTGGGAAGTAATCATGACTGTTGACAAAGACCGTTCTTTTCGTTTTTCCATTGACCGGGGCGGCACCTTTACCGATGTCTATGCCGAGGTTTCCGACCCACCGGGTTTTAAGGTCGTCAAGTTGCTGTCTGAGGATCCTGCCAACTATGATGACGCACCCCGAGAGGGGATCAGGCGGATTCTGGCCGAATACGGCGGCACGGATGACGGCAGTGCAATCAATGCCTCGCAGATCGAATGGATCCGCATGGGTACTACGGTTGCCACCAATGCCCTGCTGGAGCGAAAGGGAGTACCCTGCGCCCTGCTGATTACCAAGGGGTTTGCTGATGTCCTCCAGATAGGGAACCAGGATCGTCCCCACCTCTTTGATCTCTCCATCAAAAAGCCGGAACTGCTCTATCAGGAAGTAGTGGAGGTGGATGAACGGCTGCGCCTTCTCAAAGCGGATGAGGTGGTGGAGGAAGCAGTGCTGGAGGGGGTGACCGGAGAACGATTTGCGGTGCTGGCAAAACCTGACCCTGCCCTGCTTGTCCCACAACTTAAAGCACTGCTTGAGCAGGGAATCAAAAGTTTAGCAGTAGTCTTTATGCACGCCTACGCCTGTCCGCACCATGAGCAGGCAGTGGGCAGGTTGGCCGTAGAACTGGGTTTTACCCAGATTTCCCTCTCCTCCAAAGTCATCCCCATGGTCAAGCTGGTATCCAGGGGCGATACCACCATGGTCGATTCCTACCTGACCCCCCATATCCGCTCATATCTTGAGAGTTTCAAAACCGGGTTTGCCGACAACCTGAACAACGTCCAGTTGCTCTTCATGCAGTCAGACGGCGGCCTGTCCCCGGCTGATGATTTCACCGGCAGCAGGGCTATCCTCTCCGGTCCAGCCGGCGGGGTGGTTGGCTATGCCATGACCACCTATAACCGGGAGACAAAAAAACCGGTCATCGGCTTTGACATGGGCGGCACCTCCACGGATGTGTCCCGTTTTGGGGGTGAATATGACCTCACCTTTGAAACCCGGACTGCCGGGGTACGTATTCAGGCTCCTCAGCTGGATATCAAAACCGTGGCTGCGGGCGGTGGTTCCCGCCTCTTCTTTGACAACGGTATGTTTGTGGTGGGTCCAGAATCAGCGGGAGCGCATCCCGGCCCGGTCTGTTACCGTAAAAACGGCTATCTCACTGTGACCGATGCCAACCTGGTACTGGGCCGCTTGCAGCCAGAGTATTTCCCCAGGATTTTCGGCTCTGACGAGAATCAGTCCTTGGACTACCAAGCCAGCTATCAGCAGATGGAGGATCTCACTGCCAGGGTGAACGACTATTATCGTGATAGTGACCGCCCGAGTCTTACTGTGGAGGAAACCGCCCTGGGTTTTTTGGAAGTTGCCAACGAGGTAATGGTTCGCCCCATCCGTGAAGTATCGGTGATGCGTGGTTTTGACATCAAGGAACACATCCTGGCAACCTTTGGCGGTGCAGGCGGTCAGCATGGCTGTTCCATTGCTGCCAGCCTGGGCATCTCCAAGGTCTTTGTGCACCGTTTTGGCGGTATTCTATCGGCATACGGGATCGGACTTGCAGACACCATAGCGGAAAAACAGCAACCTGCGGCAGAGGTGCTGAACCTGGCAGCCCTTCCCGGTCTGCATGAGAAACTCCATCATCTTGCGCAGGAAACGGAACAGGAACTGCGAAGCCAGGGGATTGAGGCTGAGGCGATCCAGAGTCATCTCTACCTGAATCTGCGTTATCAGGGTACAGACACCGGCATGATGGTGGAACAACCGGCAGGCAATGATTTTGCCAACGCCTTTACGACTCTTTATCAGCAGGAATACGGTTTTGAACTGAGGGGACGGGATATTCTTGTGGACGTTATTCGAGTTCGTTCCATTGGCAGGGCCTCAAAATTGAAAACCTTTGCCATGGACAAGGCAGACGGGCCTGCGCAGAAAATGGAAAACAAACTCTGTTATTTTGCCGGCGGCTGGCAGGAGACTGCCCTCTATGATCTTGCATCCCTCAAGGCAGGTCATCAGATCCAGGGTCCGGCCATCCTGATCCAGGATACCGGCACCATTCTGGTGGAACCGGATTGCCTGGCAGCTATCACTGAGCATGGGGATGTGGAGATCAGGGTTGGCAGCCTTGATCGTCAGAAAATTGATACTGCGATTGATCCGGTGCAGCTCTCCATTTTCAGCAACCTGTTCATGTCCATTGCCGAGCAGATGGGCAGAATGCTCCAAAAAACCGCCATCTCCACCAATATCAAGGAACGGCTGGATTTTTCCTGCGCCCTGTTTGACCCTGCCGGTAACCTGGTGGCCAATGCCCCCCATGTTCCTGTCCATCTGGGGGCCATGTCTGAGGCAGTGAAAGAACAGATCCGACGGGTTACAGACGTGCGGCCTGGTGATGTCCTTGTTACCAATCACCCCGCTGCCGGGGGCAGTCATCTTCCAGATATTACCGTTATCACCCCTGTGTTTCAGGAGAATGTCATCATCTTCTGGGTGGCAAGCCGTGGTCATCATGCCGATATTGGCGGCATTTCACCCGGATCCATGCCGCCCAATTCAAGACAGCTCATTGAGGAAGGGGCTGCCATCCTCTCCTTTAAGCTGGTGAAAAACAACGTCTTTCAGGAAGAGGGCATCTCCCAGCTCCTGCTGGCACCGAGCAAGATTGCATCAGAGCAGGGGCGACCCGTTATCAGTGGAACCCGTCTCCTCAGTGATAACCTCTCTGATCTCAAGGCTCAGGTTGCGGCCAACCAGAAGGGTATTGATCTGATCCTGGAGATGGCTGACAGTTACGGGTTGGAAGTGGTGCATGCCTATATGCGTCACCTACAGGACACTGCGGAAGAGGCCGTACGGCAAAGCCTGTGCGAGGTTTCCGTAAAACAGGGGCTTGCGGAAAGGGATTTCGTCACTGCTGTCGAATACCTTGATGATGGCAGTCCCATAGCCCTGAAGCTCACCATAGACCGCAGCAGCGGCAGCGCAGTTTTTGATTTCACTGGCACTGGTGCTGAACTGTGGGGCAACCTCAACGCCCCCAGAGCCGTGACCCAGTCCGCCATCTTATACAGTCTGCGCTGCCTGGTGGAAAAGGATATCCCCCTTAATCACGGCTGTCTCATTCCCATTGAGCTTATCATTCCATCCGGCTGTCTGTTGGATCCATCGCCCGAGGCAGCAGTAGTGGGCGGTAATGTGTTGACCTCCCAGCGGGTGGTGGACGTGGTACTCAAGGCATTCGCTGTGGCTGCCGGTTCCCAGGGCTGTATGAATAACTTCACCTTTGGTAATGATGATTTCGGTTATTACGAGACCATTGGCGGCGGAGCCGGGGCAGGCCCGACCTGGCACGGTCAGTCCGGGGTGCATACCCACATGACCAACACCCGGATTACTGATCCTGAAATACTTGAACGGCGTTATCCGGTTCTGCTGCGTGAGTTTTCCATCCGTAATGATTCTGGAGGAACGGGAAAATTCCATGGTGGTGACGGGCTGGTGCGGGAGCTGGAGTTTCTTGAGCCCCTGAACGTGGCCATTCTTTCCGAACGACGGGTCTTTCCACCCTATGGACTGGCAGGCGGCAAGCCGGGCATGAGAGGGGAAAACATCTTTATTCGTAAAGACGGTCGCTGCCTCAACCTGGGCGGTAAAAATGAGATCCGGGCCAAGGCCGGTGATGCCATTCGTATTCTTACCCCGGGTGGGGGTGGGTTTGGTGGGTGAGATGACCGTTTTTTCAAGATCATCATACGCAGCAACGAACTCATCATTGTGCACCTGGATGTGGCCAGGGCGATGCCTGCCGATTTACAGGTGGACAGCACTGTAGATCAGCCTTACACCCTTTCGGTCATTAAACTGAAAAAAAACGCATTTTTGATCAACGGTCATCAGAGTTGGGAGATTGCTCCGGGTAAGTTAAATAAAAGTCTCATCGAGATCGCCAGGAAGGCATTTATTGACAAGGGATATGAGATACAATTTACCCATATAGAAGATGAATATTCGGCGGCAGAGGAAGTTGAAAAGTTTATCCGGGCCGATATTATCCTCTTCCAGACTCCTGTTTACTGGATGTCAATCCCCTGGGGGTTTAAAAAATACATCGATGAGGTATATATGGCCGGTTACGGC
This sequence comes from Desulfobulbaceae bacterium, assembly GCA_030633145.1. Taxonomy (GTDB): domain Bacteria; phylum Desulfobacterota; class Desulfobulbia; order Desulfobulbales; family Desulfobulbaceae; genus DAOVTM01. Next base: position 855 of record DAOVTM010000108.1, on the reverse strand, counting down.
ACAATGTTTGACGATGATGGCAGAACCAGATCTGATGCAAACGCAAAATACGGTTCCGGCCACATATAGATAACTTTTGTCGATCTCTGGTTCCCATGCTCCTGCGTGGGAACCTTGAATGACCGCTCCATCGGTCTCATCAGGACAGACGGAGTCGCGCAGATAAGCAAAGACTTCGAACTCGCTTATCTGGAGCGTAGGAACGAGAATGGTGCGAAAATGTCTCGTCTAAAGTTGGTAGCCACGAATTTCAAGATTTTGAAGAGAGAGTTTGAGTACGGATTGTCGTCGCTAACCAACGGACGGCTGAATGATGCCATAACAGCAAGTTGCTGCAACGTAGCAAACATAGTTGTCCTATCTGTTGAGTTGTTTAGATCGTCGTTATGCAGACCATTACCATCGGTCTTGACTCCCCCAGATAAGGCCGGTAAATTATCCCGTACACAGACCCATGGAGTGGTTGCATAATCAGCAGTTTGATCCACCAGGGGTATTCCATCGCTGTCCAGCTTGGTAAAACTGAACCCGGCATGACCATCGGAACTGTCATTATGAGTGGTGTCCCAGCCACGGGAACAATCCTGTTCCGTTACCACATTGGTGCCATCCGGCAGGGTGGAGGCAATGCAGGTGGTGTTATTACCTGATTTATAATTGCCGCTCAAGGTAATGCCGGTGTCGTTTAATACTCCTATACTGGCATCATTACCACTGCAATATGCTCAATGGTTTTCTTCAACCAGCCATAACCAGCTCACCCACAGGTCGGCTCTTCACCCGACCCTCCCAGAGCGGACACTGCTTACGGATACACTCTTTGTTCTGCCTGAACTGCTCACAGCGAAGCAAGGT
>DAOVTM010000253.1 GCA_030633145.1 Desulfobulbaceae bacterium | reverse complement strand
GCTTCCCGGCTATTACGAGAAGCTGGAGCTTCTAAAAACAGGCTCCCAAGCTGGAGCTTGGGAGCCAGATTGTGCGAAAAGTGTCAACTGGCAAATGAAGGATGCCAATTTTTTAATAGCAATTATCTACCAGAGAACAAAAAAATATTCAATGTTTTGATACCATGGAAAATCAGAAAGCTATGGCAAAAACAACAAAAAAATGCCCTCCAAATCATGGTAGTTCTCTACTGATGTCCTCGCACATGCCGGGTCAGTTTAAAAATAAATCCCCTTCAACTCATCCCCACCCTCTTCATGCAGACCGGTCAAAATCCGTTTAGCCACCTTCCACGCCTCCTTGTGCATATCGTTGATCCCAATCCCTTGCCAGCCAAAGCCGCAGATGTGGATATTATCGTTATCCCGGTGGATGGTTTGCCGCCATTCCAGCAGGTCTGGATACCCGGCTTCAAGCTGGGGAATACCGTGCTTAGGCCGAAGTACCTGGCTGAATACCGGCGGTTCCGGCAGGTCAATAAGCTCTTTGAGATCTGCATACACCCTGTCGATAATCTCCTCATCAGAGAGATCCAGCCGTTCAGGATGTCTCCGCCCGCCGACCAGAGCCTCCAGCAGGACATGACCCTCCGGGGCACGGCCCGGAAACATCTGCGAGGAAAACAAAGCCCCTAGAGCAAAGCGATCTTCTTTTTCCGGAGCCAGATAACCGAAGCCAAAGGGAATATCCGCCTTGTCTGTAAAACCAAGTGCCACTGTGGCAATCCGTGCCTCCGGGATAAAACTTAGGGGAGGCGCAGGCAGAGGAGTAGATTCCAGCAGAGCCAGACTGCGGTTCACCGGCAGGGCCAGTACCAGATGAGGGGCGGACAGCTCCAACTGTCCAGTGCGCACTGTCCAGCCGCTATCAATCTGCTCAATCTCCCCTACCGTGGTTCGATACATGATCTCCTGGTTGAGGATTAATCTGGAGGCCATGGCCTGGGGCAGCCGCCCCATCCCACCATTGAAACTGGTCATGGCCGGTAATCCCTTTTTTTTCTTTTTACCGCCCTCCCCTTTGTTACGATTGCGTAGCTTATGAATAAGTCCCTTTAAGACCGAACCATATTCCTGCTCCATCCGGTGTACTCCCGGCATCACTGCCTGCAGCTTGAGACGTTCAATATCTCCGGCATACGTCCCGGTAAAGATCGCATCGGCAAAGGGTACCAGGGCCGCACCAAAGCGGTGTTCCACCCACTGGGCAACCGAAGGTTCATTTTCCAGGGGCTTTTTGAAAATTTCCATCAATACCCGCAGTTTTGCTGACAGGGGAACCAGAGGAGCCTTAAGTATTTTCAACGGACTCTGGGGAATGAGATTTAACTTGCCGTCCAGACAGATATAGCGGACAAATTCAGACAGAGGAGCCTTTTCAACCTCCCCCTCAAGTCCGGTCTCATGTACCAGCACCCGACTCTCCAGGCAGTTATCGAGAAAGCCGTGCGCCCCGCCCTCAGCCAGGTAGCCCTCCTCCTGATGGGAGCGGATCGCCCCGCCCGGATGGTCATCCTGTTCCAGCACCAGCAGGGAAATATCAGGGTGTTTATGTTTGAGAAAGGTGGCAGTGGCCAGGCCGGATAGCCCGGCACCGATGATGAGTACGTCTGGTGTTTGCATGGATAATCTCATTAACTGGTTGTCTTGACAGTCTCGTAATGATGCTTATTTTAGCGCAAAAAGGTCAGTAAACAACATTTCTGCTGATCTCTAAAGATAGTGCAAATCAAAAAAACTGCAAATCATAAATGAGGATAGCTTCATGAGTTCACAAGGGGAAACAAAACAGTTTCAGTCGGAAACCAGGAAAGTCCTGGATATTGTCATCAACTCGCTCTATACGGAGCGGGATATTTTTGTTCGGGAGCTGGTCTCTAATGCTGCGGATGCAATGGAAAAATTCCGCCACCTCTCTCTCACTGAAAAACCGGAATTTGATGCCCATGTACCCCTGGAGATCAATATTGACTGTGATGATAAAAAACACACCCTGACCATCACCGACACCGGTATCGGCATGACCGCCGAAGAACTGGAAACCAACCTGGGTACCATTGCCCACTCCGGTTCCGGTAAATTTATTGAAGAGCTGGCCGAGGCTGCGAAAAAGGATGTCAGCCTTATTGGTCAGTTTGGGGTCGGTTTTTATGCCTCATTCATGGCAGCCAAAAAGGTCACCGTGCAGACCCGTTCCTGGGACGGCGATGACGGGCATGAGTGGGAATCCGACGGCGGCGGCACCTATACCATTTCCCCCTGCGACGGCTTGCACCGGGGTACAAAAATTATTATTGAACTAAAGGACGATGCTGAGGAGTATGGGCAGAAGTTCACCCTGGAACGGATCATCAAGCAGTACTCCACCTTTATCCCCTTTCCGGTCAAGGTTGAGGGCAAGAAGGTCAACACTGTGGAGGCTATCTGGACCCGCACCAAGAACGAAATAACCGATGAGGAATATACCGAGTTTTATAAATTTGTCGGCAATGCCTTTGATGAGCCCCTCTACCGCCTCCACTTTACAGCGGATGCGCCTTTGGCCATCAACGCCCTCCTCTTTACTCCAAAAGAGAATTTTGAGTCCATGGGCATGGGCCGGATGGATCCCGGTGTCAACCTCTACTGCCAGAAGGTACTCATTGACCAGCACAGCGAGAACATCCTGCCCGAGTGGCTGCGCTTTGTTAAAGGTGTAGTTGACTCTGAAGACCTGCCCCTCAACATCTCCCGCCAGTCCCTGCAGGACAACGCCCTGGTTATGAAGTTGCGCCGGGTAATCACCAAACGGTTTCTCAAGTCCCTGGCTGAGGAGGCTAAAAAGGACAACGACACCTACCTGACCTTCTGGAAGACCTTTGGTATCTTCCTCAAGGAAGGGGTTACCTCGGATTTTGAATTCCAGAAAGAGCTGGCAAAGCTGCTCCGTTTTGAGTCCTCTGCCTCGGAAGACGGCAAGATGATCTCCCTGCAGGAGTATGTGGATCGGATGAAGGAAGGCCAGGACAAGATCTACTATATCAACGGTCCCAACCGGGCAGCCATTGAAAGCGGTCCCTATACAGAGATGTTTAAAAAGCGGGATATTGAGATCCTCTACACCCTGGAACCCATTGATGACTTTGTCCTCTCCCATCTGGGTGAATATGACGAGAAAAAACTGGTCTCTGCGGATCGTTCCGACCTGACCCTTCCGGATGCTCCTAAAGACGCTGAGGACAAGGATGAGGATAAAGAGGAGAGTCTCGGTGATGCTGTTCAGCAGTCTCTGTGCAAGTGGATGAAAGAGGTGCTGGGCGAGAAGGTAAAAGAGGTAAAATCCTCAACCCGCCTGGTGGACAGCCCGGCCATGATCGTCAACGTGGATGGTCACATGACCTCTTCCATGGAACGGATCATGCAAGCCCAGGGTGCACCCGAGATGCAGATGGGAATGGGCGGCAAAAAGGATATGGAGATCAACCCGGCCAACTCGCTGATCAAGAAAATGGCAGATCTGCGAACCAGGGATGAAGATTTTGCCGGTGATATTGCCCGTCAAATCTATGACAACGCCATGATTCAGGCCGGTCTGGTGATTGATCCCCAGGAGATGGTCAACCGTAACTATCGTATTCTGGAGCGGGTAGCTGGAGAATAAGGTGATCTGCCAGCAACCTAAACACTTGAATCTTGCGGCAGTGGCGTGTATGGTGCGGCCTGTAAACGGTAAGCAGACAGTTACTGTCTGCTTACCTTGCTTTATAAGCAAACTGGAGGTTTAATTCCATGCAACGCCAACTGATTGTTCTTTTCGCAGCCCTTTTTCTCATTGCGGGCTGCTACACCAAACCGGTACGCCACCTGGCCTCGGATGCTGCCCTTATCAAACCGGGTACCTCCAGCCGTGAGGATGTCCTCCGCTACCTGGGAGAGCCCAACGGCCATCGCACCCTTTCACCTGGGGTGGATGAGTATGTCTATTATGAAGACCGTAAGGACGGCATCGGCAAGATGCCCATGGTTGGAGGCTGGATAGATCCGGACGGCTACGAGATGATCCTGGTAACCATTGACGGCGACTTGGTCTCTGGTTGCGAATTCCGTGTCTTTAAAGAAGCGGATAAGGAATGGGTCGAGGATTTTACCTGGGAAGAACTTAAGTGATCCTCTCTTGACCCTTTGCTGAGCCTTTTATGAGTTTTTCATCCTCCTCCTTTGCCATCCAGCGTCAGCGCATGGTTAAGGAACAGCTTGTTCCCCGTAGAATTGACGATCCGGCTACCCTGGAGGCCATGGGTACTGTACCCAGGCATCGCTTTGTGGAAGATGCCATGCAGAGCCGAGCCTATGGAGATCATCCCCTGCCCATCGGCAGCGGTCAGACCATTTCCCAGCCCTATATTGTAGCCCTTATGACACAGGCCATGCAGATTAAGGGGACGGAGCGGGTTCTGGAGATCGGTACCGGTTCCGGCTATCAGGCTGCTATCCTCTCCCGGATGTGTGAACGGGTCTATACCATTGAGCGCATTGATGGACTACTGGGTAAGGCCCGTCGGGTCTTTGACCAGCTCCACTATTACAACATCTCTTCCCGTATTGACGATGGAACTACGGGCTGGAAGGACGAGGCTCCCTTTGATGCCATTTTGGTAACTGCGGGTGGCCCGGAGATTCCGCAACCCCTGGTGGAACAACTTGCTGATCCCGGCAGGATGGTGATTCCGGTAGGGGATAGAGAGGTACAGAATTTACAGTTGTTAGAAAAAAATGAGGGGGAAGTAACCGTGCAGACCATTGAACATGTCCGTTTTGTTAATCTTGTCGGGAGGCACGGCTGGGATGACTGATAATGCTGCCACAGAAGGCACAGCCCCAGTATCAAAATGGGCCTGGCATAAACGGTTGTACAACTGGATGCTTTCCTGGGCAGATAGCAAATATGGTCTGGTGGCTCTGGTTGTCATTTCTTTTGCCGAATCGAGTTTTTTTCCTATTCCGCCCGATGTGCTGCTCATTGCCTTGGTGCTGGGCGCACCCACCCGCTGGTATCGCTATGCCTTCTGGTGTACCCTGGCTTCTGTTGCCGGGGGGCTTGCCGGGTATGGGATCGGTGTCTTTGCCTGGGAAACCGTGGGGATATGGATTGTCACTACCATTGCCCATGTGGATTTGGTTGAGGTGGATGGTCAAATGGATATTGCCCTGCCCTCCTACCTGATATCTAGTTTTGGTGATTCACTGGGGGGGAAATACCTGTTCCAGGTTTATGAACACTGGAATGCCTGGATTGTCTTTATCTTCGGGCTGACCCCTCTGCCCTATAAGCTGACCACCATCACAGCCGGGGTGGCTCAGGTCAATCTTCCTGTCTTTATGGTTGCCTCGCTCTTTGCCCGGGCCTGTCGTTTTTTTGTTGTTGCCTGGATACTGTCCAGGTGGGGGAAACCTGCGAAAGTGTTTATTGAGCGTTATTTTAACCTGCTCTGTGTCGTCTTTGTAATCCTTCTGATTGGTGGGTTTGTGCTGATTAAGATGGTGTTGTGAGTAGGAGTATATTTGTTATCTGATGTAACAAGCTGTGCGTTAGAGATGATTGAGGTGGCAGCAATTATCCGATCTCCTGGATCATTATTAATCGTGTTATCAAAGCTGACTGATAACGAATGAATTAACCTGACACAAAGTGCGTACCGAAAATTTATGCACTGCCTGGATGTTGGTGCCTAGTAATGAGTTTCGGAATTACCGGAACCTTTTTGTTCAGGTTGAACGATTCGTTATGTGCTTGCTTCTTGGTTATTTACTACGAATTATATATTTTCGTTCTCTCTCAAACAATGTTAATTGTACAGGCGATTCAGCTTTGTTGGGGAGGGTAACTTTTGCTTGATAGTTAGTAATTAAGTAACTTCTCAAAAAGTGTTGGTAAAAACAAATAAAATCCCCAAGGGCAAGCCCTCTCGCAAAACAAGACTTTCTCGTTCCTCGAAAGCGGGG
>DAOVTM010000442.1 GCA_030633145.1 Desulfobulbaceae bacterium | reverse complement strand
GGAAACAGTGGGATGTCTGTCCATGATATTCTTTATACCGATTATACCCGATTATACCCGAAACCAGCGAACCAGGAGATACTTGCCCAAGGCCCAGATCATGTATGGTGACGGATGTTTACGGTACAGCAACAGTTCGCTGCGTGCGGCGGTCAACCGCTGCTGCTGGGGAATTGTGCTGCGTTTTTGTTGCCATCCCCGGCAGTGAAAGGCAATGACCTCAGGCAGGTAAACAATGCGCCATCCTGCTTTCCTGATCCGCAGGCAGAGTTCTATATCCTCCTTATAGAGAAAAAAATCAGGGTCAAAGATTACCCCTTTTTTCAGGGCAACCTGTTCAAGCATGGTCTTGCGGCAGAAGAGAAAGGCCCCGCATCCGGCTGGCACATCTTCTTGAATGGCGTGTTGACCGATATTCATTTTTCCCTGATCCCGATCATACCAGCAGCCGTACCATTTTCTGAATACCCCGGTGGAATCGATTGTACCGCTGGCCTGACCCGTTGCGGTATCAAAGCCGAGCAGACGACCGCTTACGCAGCCGACTTTGGGGTTGTTTTTGAGGAAGTCAATGCACCGGGCAATGGCTTCGGGCATTGGAAAGCAGTCCGGATTGAGGAAGAGGACAAAGTCGCTGGATTGAGCAAGGGTTGCGTAGCCGCGATTATTGGCCTGGCTGAACCCGATGTTGTCGGCAAGGTGGACGGTTACCCCATCCTCATTTTCGTACTTTTGCAGCTCTCCGCTGTCATCAGAGCCGGAGTCCACCAGCACAATTGTGTGCGGTTTGACTGTCTGGTCAAGCAAGGAGGCCAGGCAGAGATCCAGCAGCGGCTGTGAGTTATGGGTGACGATTATGACAGCGATGTTGCTCATACAAGCCCTGTATCTATGATCGTAGGAAAAAAAAGCCGTAAATGCGCAGTAAAGAGTTGCCCTTTCCCAGCCCGGTTCTTCTGCGCATGATGGAATCAACCACCTCTCTTTCCGCCTGTTTGAGAGAGGAGGCAAATTCCGGGATTGACAGCAGGGCGGATTTTTCAATACGGTGGTATTTTTTTCTGGTTGAAGGCACGCTTTTTAATGCCTGCCAGATCCCCTGGCACCAGGCCGGAAACTGCCCCTTTTTGATCGTAAACAGCAGCCAGCAGGCTTGATACACAGAGATCACCGGCAGAAAACGAATAAACAGGGATAAGGGATAGTTCTTTAACAGCACATACAGCGAGTTGCGGGTGGAGAGGCGGATGGTAAAGGGGTTAAACTTTGAACCAGAGGTCGCGCTGCCAATGTGATAGACCCTTGCCTTGGGAACATAGTAGCCCCTGATTCCGGCTCGATTCATGCGCAGGTTGAGGTCAACATCTTCCAGGTAGGCAAAAAAATCTTCATCAAACAGATCCACCTGCTCAAAGATGGAACTCCGGTACAGCACCGCACCGGCACAGGCTCCGAAGATTTCTCCGGCCTGGTTATAGACCTCGCTGTCAGGCTCCATGGTACCCAGGCGGTAGCCGGCCCCGCCGCGCAAAAAACCGTCTCCAGCCCCATCCAGGATGGAGCGTTCAGAAAAACTGAGCATCTTGGGGGCGAAAAAACCATATTGGCTATACTCTTCGGCAACAATGAGCAGTCGCTGCACACAGTCAGGCGGCAATTCGGTATCGTTGTTGAGAAGAAAGATGTAGGGGGCGAAACTGTCCCGGATGCCCGCATTGACTGCTGCGCTGAAGCCCATATTTTCCGACAAAGGTAACACCTGTACCTCTGGATGGTTCTCCTCAATATACTCCAGGGAGCCGTCCGTAGAGCCGTTATCAACAATGGTAACCAGCAGGTTGACCTGTTGCTGCCCTGCCAGGGAGGAAAGACAGGCAGGGAGAAAGCGCAGCCCATTATAGTTGGGGATGACAACCGTGACTTCTGGTTTCATTTCTACCAGCATTTATTCCTGCTTTTCTTCCCTGCTGCTGCCTTTAAAGACCTTGCGCACCACATAGATCGGCTTCCCCTGAGCCTCGTGGTAGGTTCTGGCCTGCAACTCTCCCAGCAGTCCCATGGAGATAAACTGCATTCCAATGAAAATCAACAGCACTGCCAGCAGGAGCAGGGGGCGGTTGGCCAGGCTAACACCGAAAAACAGCTTTTGGATGGAGAGGAACAGAGCCAGGATAAAACCGATGGAGCCGCTTATCATCCCCAGCATCCCAAAGACCTGGATGGGTCGGGTGCCGTAGGAGAGAAGAAACTTGACCGTCATCAGATCCAGGATGACCCGCAGGGTGCGGGAGATACCATACTTGGAGGTGCCAAACCGCCTGGGTCGGTGATTGGCCTTGATCTCAGTGATTTCAGCCCCAACCCCGCTGGCAATGGCCGGGATAAAGCGGTGCATCTCGCCATAGAGCTGAATACCCTCGGTGACCTCCCTTCGGAAGGTCTTCAGGGTACAACCATAATCATGGAGATGGACACCGGTCACCACTGAGATGATCTTGTTGGCAATCATGGAGGGCAGACGACGGCTGATAAATGCATCCTTGCGATCAAAACGCCAGCCGCTGACCAGGTCAAACCCCTCATCCATCTTGGCAAGAAACCTGGGGATGTCATGGGGATCATTCTGCATGTCCCCGTCCATGGTCACGATCACCTCACCGGTGGCATAGTCAAAACCCGCAGACATGGCGGCGGTCTGGCCGAAGTTGCGGCGGAAGGAGACCACAACCACGTCACTGTCCTGCTGCTGGATTTGTTGCAGCAGCGCAAGGCTGGTGTCTCTGGAGCCGTCATCAATGAAGATGATCTCATGGGGATGGTCGATGGTGACCAGCACCTCCTTGAGTTCCTCATAGAGCAGGTTTATGTTTTCCTCTTCATTATAGATTGGGATAACAACCGATAATTTCACAGTGAATTCCTTAAAGAGTTAAGTTGTGTAAAGTTATCTATTTTCGGCGTACATCAACGCAAAGCAACGCAGCTTTGAAGCGGGAAATAGATATGAAAAACAAACGGCATCCTTTATTTACCGGTCGAAGTCTTCGCTCGGAGTCTGCGCTTACCTACCTTACCTGTAGGGTGCGCTGTGCGCACCAACAAGTGTTGCATGGTAGAAAGTGTCAGATAAGCGCAGACTTCGACTATTTTCAGGACAATATAAAGGATGCCAAAATTTCAAATTGACTATCAATTTTTATCAGGATATAATTATTTAGTATCCTCTTTAAATTTTATGGAGAACATCCTGTGTTTCGGGAGATGCAGGT
>DAOVTM010000433.1 GCA_030633145.1 Desulfobulbaceae bacterium | reverse complement strand
CCCGAATTAAACAAGATTGAAATATTGTGGCGAAAAATTAAGTATGAATGGCTTAATTTTTCTGCCTACAAATCATTCAAATCTCTTAATGATTCTTTAAATCATATACTGTCGAATATTGGACTTGAATATCGAATTAAATTTTCTTGAATTATGTTAGAATAATTTTGTTCACCTACTTACGAGTTATGCGCAGGTCGATACGTTCACATTCAACCTCTAAAAAATCTCTGCAATACCTGATACAGATACCAGCAGTCAATCCCGGCAGCAGTCTCCCGGATAGAGTGCATGGCAAGGGAGGGAATCCCCACGTCAACCGTTTCAACCCCGATCTCTGCGGCGGTCAACGGCCCCATGGTAGAACCGCAGCCCATATCACTCCGCATGACAAATTCCTGCACCGGTACCTGGGTCTTTTTGCAGAGCATTTTAAAGCGGGCCGCAGTGGAGCCGCTGGTGGCATACCTCTGGTTGGCATTATGTTTGATCACCGGACCCTGTCCCAGTCTGGGCTGGTGTTGTGGATCATGCTTGTCCGTGTAATTGGGGTGGACAGCATGGGCGTTATCCGCAGAAATGAGTAGGGACGTGCGCACCATTGCCAGCCGTTTTTCTCTTTCCGGTACCAGCCATTCCAGGGTGTCACGCAGGAAAGAACCCTGCGCCCCGCAGGTGGAGACGCTGCCCACCTCTTCATGGTTGTTGAGAATGATCATGTTGTTCATGTCTGCCTCGCCCGAAATCAGGGACTGAACCGCCGCAAAGCAGGAGACCAGGTTGTCGAGCCTGGAACCGGTGATCAGTTCTCTTGCAAGACCAGTACGAACCGGAGGGTGTGCGTCATAGAAAAAGAGATCATGCCCTGTGATTTCTGCATCAGCGTCTATATTGAGTTGCTTTTTCAGGATGGTATCAAAAAATAGCTCTTCATCGTCATTGCTCAAGCCGATAACAGGTACCAGATGGGTCTGTTTGTTGATTCCATTTCCTTCCTTTTTGTTTGCCTCCCGGTTGAGATGGATGGCCAGGCTGGGAATGATGGCTATATTCTGTTTAAAGTCCAGAAGGGTTGATTGCTCTTCACCCAGGCCGTTGAGCCACCATACCTGCCCGGCCAGGGAAAGTTCACGGTCAAACCAGGGAGCCAGCAAGGCTCCGCCATACACCTCAACCCCCAGTTGCAAACAGTTTTGCTGAAGTTTTACCGGGATTGGCTTGACCTTGAGCGATGGACTGTCGGTATGGGCTCCAACCATCTGCAATGGTTTAATGGTGTTTGTATTTGAACCCGCTCCCTGCCAGCAAAATGCAATCAGACTGGAAAGGCTACGGACAACAAAATAGTTCCCTGCTGGCAGGGCGGTTTCTCGCTCGTTCCAGATCTCATCTTCCCGGAGCTGCTGGAAGCCATTTTTTTTCAGCAGGGCAACACTCGCTGCAACGGTATGAAATGGTGTGGGAGACGCAGTTATGAAGTTGATCAGCTCGTCGATATATTGTTCTTGTTGCATTGTTTTATCCGATGTTATGGGGTCTTGGAATTTTGGAAAAAATCAAGAGATGGGGTTGTAATGCACTTGTTCCAGAAACAGACCGTGTGCAGGGGCTGTAGGACCAGCCAGTTGCCTGTCTCTGCCCCGCATGACAGCACGGAACTCCGCATAGTTCATACGACCGTTCCCTGCAAGCAGTAGAGTCCCTGCCAGGTTGCGAACCATGTGGCGCAGGAACCCATCCCCGGTAAACAGGAAGGAATAATATTGATCTCCACCCGTACATTCAGCCTGAAACAGGGTGCGAACCGCTCCTCTACCTTTGGTTTTCGTTAGATCCCTGGAACCGGCAGCCTCAAAACTGCTGAAATCATGACTGCCGATCAGAGATTGCAGACATTTGGATACTGTTTCCAGGTTATCAGCAAAAGGGCAGGGTACATGGCTTTGATAGAGCCGCTCACTGGGCTGTTGAACCGTTCCTGTGAAAAAGTGATAACAGTAGCTCTTACCGGAAGTGTCATAGCGGGCATGAAAGTCAGGAGTAGCCTCATTCACCGATAAAATACGAACAGCAGTGGGCAGCATGGAGTTAAGCGCACGCTGAAAGGAATCAGCCGTCATGGAAGAGTTGGTCAGGAAATTCGCACTCATAGCCAGGGCGTGTACCCCGGCATCGGTTCGTCCTGCCCCGTTGACCACAATTGCCTCACGGGTAATAGTGGAGAGTTTGTCTTCAAGCATCCCCTGGATAGTGATGCCATTTTTCTGCCGCTGCCAGCCAGAGTAGCCGGTGCCGTCGTAGGCGATGATTATCTGGAAATTCTGCACAGTTCAAAGGGGCAAAAGGGGAAGCGATAAAACAAAAAAAGGGAATAACGAAAAATCGTTATTCCCATCCTTGTACATTGAATCGGTACAGAAGCAAAAATTCCGTACAGATGTAATAAATCTTTTTAACGCTTGGAGAACTGGAAGCGGGCACGAGCACCGCGCAGACCGTATTTCTTCCGCTCTTTGGCCCTGGAATCACGGGTCAGAAGACCAGCCTTTTTCAAAGCGTCACGCATTTCCGGGTTCTTGATCTGCAATGCCTTGGAGATACCATGCACCAAGGCATCAACCTGAGCGGATTTTCCTCCACCGGCGAGTGTGGCCTTGACATCGTATTTTTCCATGGTTTCCGTAACCACAAAGGGTTTGTCAACCTTGGGCTCAAAAAAGATGTTGCCGAAGTAGTCGGTGGTGGACATTTTGTTTACAACGATATTCCCACTGCCCGAGGTGATCCATACCCTGGCAATGGCGTTTTTCCGTTTTCCGGTGGCGTATGTCTCTTCCTGTGCCATCATATTCTCCGTTATATATCCAGAATTTCAGGCTGTTGAGCCTTGTGGGGATGATCGGCACCAGCATAGACTTTCAACTTTTTGAGCTGTGCCCGCCCGAGTTTATTCTTGGGCAACATGCCCTTGACAGCCATCATAATCAGATCCTCCGGAGTTTTCTCCAGAATTTCCCTTGCTGTCCGGCTCTTGATGCTTCCCATATAACCGCTGTGGCGGTAGTAAATTTTATCGTCCCATTTTTTACCGGTAAGATGAATCCGCTCGGCATTGATTACGATTACAAAATCACCATTATCCTGAAAGTTACAGAATGTCGGTTTATGTTTTCCACGTAACCGACGGGCAATTTCAGTGGCGATACGACCAAGCACCTTGCCGTCTGCGTCAACGACGAGCCATTTGCGGTCAATATCTTTCACTGGGGTATAATAGGTCTTCATGTTCTGCCTCAAAAAAACTATAATTCAATGATAATAAAAAAAGGTTCGGGCAGTACCCGAACCTTGAAAATTTAATGGAGCGGGAAACGAGATTCGAACTCGCGACGT
>DAOVTM010000361.1 GCA_030633145.1 Desulfobulbaceae bacterium | reverse complement strand
GCATCAAGAAAAATCAGACAAGCGTCAATTGAATTTGCCTGATTTTGATTAACCAAACGCCCCTTTAGGGGCTAAACAGTAACAAAAGCCCCTTCCAGGGGCTCTCACGAAGCCACCGGCTCTGCCGGTGGAGATTCACTGATAAAGGACAGGATATGCCTCCTCAATTCTATACCGCCCTGGTTCATCTTGGTTTTGAAAATTTTTATGTCGTTGCTGATCAGAATCAGCAAATCGACTTTCATAACAACAGCAGTCGGCAGGAAATTCAGGACTGCCTGTGTATCGATACCGGGGATGTCATTGAATTGCGTTGTAATTTTCGCAACACCCGTGCAGTGGCCCGGCTGGCACAGGAATTTTATACAGGTGATCCGGCAAGCCCGCCGCCCGCATTACCTGCATTACCCGCAGGATCAGCCCATGCGGCACAAAAACCCGCTCTTTTTGCATACGGAGCAAATGAACAACAGGGGTTCGACAATGTAATAGCACGGATTCTGAAGACATCTGATACCAACCCAAAAAAACTCATTGGTATTATTACCCCGACTGCCCAGGTGAGAAAACGGTATTATGATCATTTACACTCTGTAGATGTTGTTCTGGATAACGGCAGACCACGAATCATGACCTACCAGAATCGTTCCGACCTTGGCCAATTGTTCTTTAATACTGGCGGTATCATGGTGATAAACGCCCAGTCATGTAAGGGGTTGGAGTTTGACGCAGTGTTTATTGCAGATATTGATAAGTTTTCCTGTTGGCCTAGGATTCAGGATCAGGTAAAAAATCTCTTTTATGTGATGGGAGCCAGGGCCATGGATCGTATTATCCTCCTCAAAGAGGCGGGAAGACAATGTCAGGTTGAACAGATCCTCCCCACTGATAGTACCATACTGGAGCGACTTTAATGGCCACTCAAACCTCTCTATTTGCATCTTCAAAATCATCCGATCAAGCTGAAAAAACTCCTGCTGAAAAAAATTCTGCTGTATGGCTGCTAATAACCAATCAGCGTAATCTGCTCTATATGCTGGCAGCAGGGTTAATCATGTCGCCTAAGGGATTTGGCAATAAATATTATGCTGATTCACTCAACAATCATCCGGGCTGGATTCCTCTGTTTGCGGATACTATTCCTGTTGCCGCCATTGAAGACGCTGTCAGCGAAGCAACCCATCTTACCCCTTGTGCAGTATCCATTACCCTGTCCTCACTCCGTGGGAAGGTCAAGGCCATGTATCCGGATGGCTGTGCGACAGTCGATTTTCCTGACGAGTTAACCGGCAATGAACAGATCCTCTTTATCCCTGCTCCCCTGCCAGTTACCTGGATAAAAAGTATCTTTTTTCAATCCATGGATGATAAATCCAGCTGCGAAGCTGATGCCCTGGACTTTGCCAATGTTCCCCTGGCAGATTTCAGCCGCAGGGTCAGGAAGCAGCTTTTTTCCAGTACGTTTTCCGGCAAACAGAACCCTTCCTGGCCCGTATCAGATGCTCAGCTGCCTAATCAGGATCTGCCAATGAGTGGTTGTTTTGCCCATGGAGCCATGATGGCCATGCTGCTGAAGATGGCAAATCTTGGTGATACAGGAATCAAAATTTCAACAATTACCTTTGCAGATGAAAAAACCAGTAAGAACAATGCAAACCCGGCTAAGACAATAAAGACAATAAAAGCAATAACCGACCCCATGCTCTCAGGACTGACAGGCTGGCAGCAGGCCGGGAAAACCCCAGATAACGCCAGTGATGTCCTGCAAAAGCTGTTCTGGGGAGCCGTAGATCAACTGGTGTGTAACCACTCATCTCCTGCACCTGGAAATAGTTTAGGCATAATGGTTGAATATTTGCGTACAGCGGCCCGGACAATGGAACCGGGATTTCAGCAACCGCTCCTGAAACTGGCTGAAGATCTGAAAAAAGTTGCCGGATTTGGAGACAGTACAATCACTGAATTATTTGAGCGGCATCCAAAATCCTTTTCCAGGGTGATGACCATTTTTTTTCTACGGGAAAACTGTAGCGAATTGCTTGATTTCAAGCATCCCCTCTTAACTATTCAGGATTACCTTGCTGCTGCAATCCTGTTTGCTGCCAGGGATGGCTGGATAGCATTACCGCTTGCAATGCGCACTTATCCGGGCTTACAGGAGGCTGTTACCCATCGGATGGCTGCGATGGCACATCGGATGAACAATACTAAAATTTATCTTGGTGCGCCGCCACCCCGCCCGGAATCGCTCCGTGAATTATTTACCCCTGGAATCCGGGGATGGAATAAGTCCCAAAGAGAGGCAGCCCTCGCCTTGACCAGGGCTGCTAACTGGAATGGAATCCAAACCCGTGTTACACTTGGTACGGGGCAATACCGGTTAGAAGTCAATGGCCGTGGAATGCACATACTTGTGGATGGTGAGGCAAAGGCTGTGCAGACTGAGGTTGATACCAACTGTTTTTTCTCTAACCTGGCAACTGAACAGATGAGCAGCAGTCAGGAACTAAAAATTCATTCCCTGCTGAAAGGATGAGCTTTATTACCATGCAGGCGATAACGGCTTGCCCGGTGGCGCACCCCTCAAAGTATCTCCCTACCCTTTTCCGTCAACCGATATTTCTGCAGACGGCTGGTTGGTTTGTCGGGAAGAGTGTATTCAATAAGTCCGGCATCAAGGGCAGGTTCAATATAAAGCTTGCGTAAATGCTTCCGATCTTTCAGTCTGAATTCCTGCCTTATCTCTGCATTCCCCAGTTCACCCTTTAAAGATAATGCCCTCAGCAACCTGCTGACTGGGGGGGTGACTGGGGGGGTGACTGGGGGGGTGACTGGAGGGGTGACTGGAGGGGTAATGACTGATTCGGGAACTCGTCCTGTTGTTGTTTCCCTGTCAAAAAAAGGATGGATAGGCAGCTCAACCATCAAAAACGAGCGATCACCATCTGTATGAAAGATAGGCTTGGGTGATTTGTTCTTCTCAATTGCCCGCAGCATTTTCGGGATACCGGTTCCCCGTCCCTCGGTCATATCAAGCTCTTTGAGAAACTCGCCAACCCGCCGGTTCCGGTAGCGGCGGGACAGAAACCGAAACTCTGCCATATCTTTTTTCCGGATGGAACGATCCGGGCCGGGAAAGCTGGAGATGGTGATTCTATCAGGTAGGATACGAACCTCTACCGGCTCCCGAATTTCATACGAACGATGATAGATTGCATTACATAGAACCTCTTCGATGGCAGTATATGGGTAACTGAAAAAACGATCCGCCTCTGCTCGGTCTGGATATTTAACCACCTTTTCTTCAATTACCAGAGTACGGATAAGAACCAGGGCATCGTGCAATATATTGTGGAGTGGCCCGGTAAAGATTCGTTCCGTGAACGTATCAGCACCCAGCCCTTCGGGGAAATGCACCACATCAATCTGTGTTTGCGGGAAAATGTCTTCAGGGTGGTCATTAAAAAATAAAAGTCCGACATTCTTGGGTCTCACCGCTTCGTCCGAGCCATCCACGATATTCATTCGGCGACAGAGCTGGACAAAATCCATGGTCGCTGCTTGGGAAAAGAGATCACTTTTGACCTGCTGAAGATAAGCACGCATCAAACCAAGATCCAGATCATCCACAACTGTTTGCTGGTTCATTCGGTCATCAAACGGAACTGTGGCGGCAAGAGAAAGCAGTTCTTTTTCATCTTCACCTTTGGCTCGCACAGTGACGGATCCCTTTCTTATATAATAGGCAAATTCACGTTCCGCCCCAGCCATGGATACTGGTGCTTTATAAGGTCTGGTTTGCCCACCTGTAACCCACAGCACCAAAAGGTGTTTCCCATCAACCTCGCAGGGGGCGATTATAGGATGGTAGTAGGGTATCATTCGATAACCCAGTTCAACAATTTCTTTCTGGATAGCATCAAGTTGACCGGCAGGAAGCCCAACCGGTGGCAGAACAGGACGACCATCTTCCTCGCCAACACCGATCACAATGTAACCTCCGCCAAGATTATGAAAGTCGTTGGCAAAGGCACATATTGTGCGCAAAATCTTTTCCGGGTTCCATCCTGCCTTAAATTCCAGTCGTTCCCATTCGACTGTTCGGGCGGTGAGTAGATCGTTAATGTTGATGGGTAGATTCATTCGCTAATGGCTTTTATCACTCTGAATTTATATGGAATTTTTTCGGTCAAGATAGAAAGAAACCTTACTTGCCCCCAAAAAAACATTACGCCTGACACTTGTATTCATCTCCAACAGTTACGATCCTGTTGTATGATGAAGTTAACATCTTTCGGCTACCAACTTTAGCCGGGACATTTCTTCACTCCCTCTCGGTCCCACAGACGGAGTCTCGCATCGACCGCTGGAGCGGTCATTCATAGTTCCCACGCAGGAGCGTGGGAACCAGAGAAACATCTTTCCACTAAATGTTTTCCTCGTTCCCATGCTCCAGGTAAGCGAGCCTGCGAGACTCCGTCTGTGGGAACGGATTTAGGACGCTCCTGCGTCTTGTTGCAACCGCTGGAGCGGTAT
>DAOVTM010000280.1 GCA_030633145.1 Desulfobulbaceae bacterium | reverse complement strand
GATTCACAAAAATAAAACCAATCATTTGTGCTAAGAATTAGATTACCTGTTTGGTTGCATTCAGATCCATATCCATTTGCTCCCAGTGACACAATACTTACCAACAATGCACAACTAAATCTCTGCTACGGAATGGATACGATACATTCTCCACAATGTTTGACTCAAAATTATTACCTGTTGTACAGAGTTTTACTTTTTTTTGTAAAGTGCTTTTAAGGTTTCATTGAAATTATATGGGTACATTGCGAGGCTAATACTTCATTTCCCGTTTGCCGTAAACGCCTCTTCCACCGTCATCATCCCATCAAGCAATATCGATAAACTTTTGTCACCAGTGAACAGTTCCTTTCCGTTGATCGCCTCATTCACGGAAAAACAGCCACTGCGGGTTCTGCGTAACGCTATAAGGTGTGCGCCGCAGCCAATCCTGCTGCCTATATCAGCAGCCAGTACCCGAATATAGGTTCCCCGGCTGCATGAAACGGTGATTACCATCTGGTTTGTTTCTGCATCATACCGGTTCACGTCCAAGCTGTAAATCTCAATGGGCTTGGCCTCTTTTTTTATCATAATCCCCTGGCGGGCATAATGATAAAGCGGTTTTCCCTTATGCTTGGCCGCTGAAAAGGGAGGCGGAGCCTGCATCTGCGCACCGACAAATTCCTCAACTACCGCTTCAAGCTGTCCTGTTGTAAGTTTAGGCACAACAGCGGTTGCTGTGACCGCACCTTCAGGATCCTGGGTCTCGGTCTCAACTCCGAGCTGCAGGGTGGCCTGATAGGTCTTACGGCCTGCCATAAACTGATCAATGTGGCGGGTGGCCGGTCGTCCGGCACAGACCACCAGCAGACCAGTGGCAAAGGGATCAAGGGTACCGGCGTGGCCGACTTTTTTTATCCCCAGGAGCCAGCGAACCTTTTTTACCACTGCAAAAGAGGTCATCTCAGGGGGTTTGTCAATGATAAACACCCCGGCAGTCAACTCCTGCCCGTTTACCTGCACCGGTACTCGTTTAGCCATTTGCCAGTGCCTATTCCTGCGACAGCCTCTGCTCAAGAACAGGGAGCAATTTATCCAGCACCTGTGCGAGACTCAGGCCCGGCATACGAAAACCAGATGCCTTGCGGTGTCCACCACCGCCAAATTTAGCTGCCACCGCTGCCACATCAAAATCGTCCTTGGAGCGCAGGCTGACCGACACCATCTGGTCATCTGTACTGCTCTCCTTGAGGAAGGCCGCAACCCGCACCGAGCGAACCGAGCGGGGCAGGTTGATAAAGCCCTCACTGTCATCCAGACCGGTACCGGTGGCAATCAGCATCTCCCGGGTAACCCGGATAATCGCTACCTGGTCATCAAAATAGGATTCCAGATTCGCCAAAACCATCTGCATGAGCTGCAAACGAGCAAAACTGTTGTTATCATATATATTCTGGGAAATCAGGCCAGGCTCAACTCCGCATTCCACCAAAGTTGCTGCGACCTTAAAGGTGTGATTCGTGGTACAGTCGTACTGGAAGGAACCGGTATCGGTGACAATGGCGGTGTATAAACAGTCTGCAACCTCGGGTGAGATCGTCTCTCCAAGCTCTCCAGCCAGATCAAAGACCATCTCTCCGGTGGAGGAACGGTGCGGTTCAATCCAGCAAATATCGCCAAAACCATCATTTCCATGGTGGTGGTCAATCACTATAAATGGGTGAATCCTGCTCAATTCAGGCCCGAGTTTACCCAACCTGCCAATGTCGCCGCAGTCAAGACAGAGACCGATAAGATTATCCCCACAGGAAGCAATGAAATCCTGCATCCCGGCGATGTCTGTTTCAACCCGTACCGGCTGGGGTAGAAAGGAGTACAGTTCAGAAACCGGTGCTTCAAGGCAGCATGCCACATTCTTGCCCATCCCGGCCAGGATACCTCCCAGGCCAAGCATTGAACCCAATGCATCTCCGTCCGGCCTGATATGGGTGGCCAGTACAAAATTATCGTTTGCCAACAAGGCATCTACAATCTGCTTATTCACTCTCCTCACTCTTATCCGGGTTATCCTGATCCCGTGCCTTCTTTTCCTGGTGAATCTCAGAGAATATTGCTTCCAGCCGCTCAATTTCCTCATTCTGCTGATCATAATAAAAGACCAGCTCAGGCGTAAAACGCAGGTTCAAGGCACGGGCAATACTAGTGCGGAAAAAGCCTTTGGCCCGCTCCATTCCCTTGAGGGCTTTTGAGGAACTTTCTCCTTTTGGCAGCAGGAAATAGACCTTGGCCTGTTTCAGATCAGGAGTCATCTGAACCTTTGATACAGTAACCAGGGAGATCCTGCTGTCACGCACTTTCTGCTGTAACAGAATCGACAGCTCCCGCTGGATTGCCTCGGCAACCCGTTCAGGGCGTGAACTTTTAGGTCTTCCCAGTCCAGGGAGTGTAAAATCAAAATCCATTATTTGGCATCCATCATTTGCCAGTAAATAGTGCGCTGGTCTCTGTTGTTAAAGGGTTGCCGCAACCTCATCCATCACAAAGGCTTCCAGAGTGTCCCCGACCTTGATATCATTGAAATTCTCAACGCCGATACCACACTCAAAGCCGTTGGCAACCTCTTTGACATCGTCCTTGAACCGTCTGAGGGAGCCGATCTTGCCGGTATAAATAACCACGGATTCACGCAGCACTCGCACCTCAGCATTCCGTTCAATGGTACCGTCAATAACCGAGCAACCAGCAATGGTACCGACCTTGGGTACGCTGAAGGTATCCCTGACCTCGGCGGTTCCGATGACCCGTTCCTGAAACTCGGGATCGAGCATTCCCAGCATCGCCTTTTCAATGTCTTCCAAGGCGTGATAGATAACATCATAGGTACGGATATCAACCCGCTCCCGTTCGGCAAGATCCTTAACCTTGACTGAAGGACGGACATTGAAACCAATGATGATCGCATCGGATGCGGCTGCCAGGTGAATGTCGTTTTCCGTTACCGCACCAGTGCCTTCATGCAGCACTCGAACCCTGATAACATCGGTGGAGAGCTTCTCCGCTGCCTGACCAAAGGCCTGCAGGGTACCCTGCACATCGGAGCGCAACACGACTCGCAACTCCATCTTCTCCTGTTCTGCCATCTTCTCAAAGAGGTTATCAAGCGACACCTTGGAGGCAGAGGCAAGCTCCGCCTCCCGCACCTTGAGCTGCCGGTCACTGGAAACTGATTTGGCCATCTTCTCATCAGTGACCACTACAAACTCGTCACCAGCATGAGGTACTCCAGACAATCCCTGCACTTCAACCGGCAGGGAGGGACCAGCCTCCTTGATCTGCTCACCATGGTCGTTAATCAGGTTCCGCACCTTACCGCTGAACATACCCGCAACAAAATGGTCTCCAGCTCGGAGTGTACCAGCCTGAATCAGCACCGTGGCCACCGAACCTCGCCCCTTATGGAGCTGAGCCTCAATCACGGTTCCGCTGGCCTTCCTGGTTGGATCAGCTGTCAGTTCAAGAACTTCGGCCTGCAACTGGATGTTTTCCAACAGCTCTTCTATACCAGTTCCCTGCTTGGCCGAGGTCTCGCAAAAAATTGTATTACCGCCCCAGTCTTCAGGAATCAAGCCAAAATCACCAAGCTCACGCTTGACCCGTTCCGGATCAGCATTATCCTTGTCTATCTTGTTGACCGCTACCACAATGGGTACATCGGCTGCCTTGGAATGGGCAATGGCTTCTCTGGTCTGATCCATGACTCCGTCATCAGCTGCCACAACCAGAACTACAATATCCGTAACCTTGGCACCACGGGAACGCATTTCGGTAAAAGCGGCATGTCCGGGAGTATCAACAAAGGTTATATCCCCGGAGGCGGCCCTGACATGATATGCTCCAATATGCTGGGTAATACCTCCGGCCTCACCCTCGGCCACGTCGGTCTTGCGAATGGCATCCAGGATAGAGGTCTTGCCGTGGTCAACATGACCCATGACTGTGACCACCGGAAAACGAGACTGCTCATCACCACCTTTCTCGTCCTCCTGCTGGGCGACCAGACCCAGTTCTTCGGTCATTGCCTGTTCAACCTCGTAGCCGAAATCAGAGGCCACCAGGGTTGCAGTGTCCAGATCAAGCGACTGGTTCATGGTAGCCATCACTCCAAGGCCCATCAACTTACCGATAACCTCATTGACCTTGATTCCCATCCGTTTGGCAAGATCGCCCACGGAAATGGTCTCATGGATCTTGATCCGTCTCTTGATGGCCTTACTCTCAGTGAGCTGGGTTGCGGCCATCCTCCCCTTATTGCGCTTGTCTTTTTTACGGCGGCCTCTTTTTCTGGGCCGCATATACTCTGGATTTCCGCGATTGAAATGAACCTGCTGCTTGCCCCTGCGGGTGGGTCGGCTTGCTTTTTTCTTGCGGCTGTCATCTGTGGTAGGAGCAACGGTTACAATCCGTTTATTCTTCTTCCTGCTCTTAGCCGCAGCAGTATCCTGCTTAGGTGCAGCAGCTACCGGGCCGCCAGCAGCCTTTCCTGGCTTGCGGCGTTTGGGACGTTTTCGACGAACAGGCTGAGTATCCTCAACTTTGATGTGTACTTGACCGACAATCTTGGCCAGTCCTTTGGCACGTTTGGGCTCGCCTTTTTTAATTTCAGCCTTTTTCTTTTCTCTTTTTACTGGTATTGGGGACATATTTTTCTTTTTCTTTTTATCCGTGTCAACAGTCTCGGAACTCTCAATGGGTTGAGCCGCTTCAGCCATTTCAGCCGTTTCAGCCGTTTCAGGTAGCTCCGTTACCGCAGCCTGTTCAGATTCAATCGATTGCTCAACCACGATTTCCTGAGCCTCATCCGTATTGCTGACAGTGTTGTCATCAGGTTCCGGGCTGGCGGCTTCTTCTTCGCTGGCTTCTGCCTGGACAAGCTCTGCCTGCGCAGCTTGTTCAGCTTGCTCAACCTCCTCTTCATGACGGGCGATTTCCTTTTTATCCGCCCTGGATCGACGGCGAACTACTGTGGTCGCTTTCTTGAGGACAACCTTGCTCTTCTTCTTGACGCTTATAGGCTTTTCAGTGACATCGGCGGTTGCCTTACCCAGCACCTTGCGACGTATTTCAGCGGCAACGTCTTCATCAAATGTTGCGCTGGGACCTTTATTAGGATAGCCCATTGTCGCCAGTTTTTCTGCCAGCTCTTTGGATTTGAAACCGGCTTCTTTTGCCAGTTCATAAATGCGAACCCTGCTCATCAATTACTCCTGAAACAAATTTCCTTTTGAATCCTTACCAGTGATAAAAACTCGTATTTGACACTCTTATTCTGCGTCATCCGGCAACCGGTTACCGTTTACGGCTCCGGCCTGTTCGTCCTCTTCCACAGCTTCTTGAGCGATACTGTTATCGTCCACCTCAGAATCCGTGATAGTATTGCCGTTCAATTCAACGTCCACCGCACCTTCCTGTGGTTCATCTATCTGCGGCTGTTCATCAGTCTGCGGTTGTTCATCTATCTGCGGCTGTTCATCAGTCTGCGGTTGTTCATCTATCTGCGGCTGTTCATCAGTCTGCAGTTGT
>DAOVTM010000070.1 GCA_030633145.1 Desulfobulbaceae bacterium | reverse complement strand
TGCGTTGCACACCTCCTGTCACCATTCGTTGCATATTCCTTTACATGACGAGCAGCGGATATACATGAAACTGACCGTTCTGTTCCGAGTGCCTCTATTTTTTACCGGAATAGTACAGTTTCCTTTGCTGTTTAACAGGCTAAGTACCCACACATAATTATTTTAACATTCCAATCACTCGTATTGCCTTGGGCGTAGGTCGGGTTAGCGCAGCGTAACCAGACGATAACTATTGGATTACGCTGCGCTAATCAAACCTACATGAGCTATACTTTTTGGTAAACAAAATGTTAAGTTAATTTTGTGTTAGTACTTATTATTATGGGCTAAGAGAAAAAAAACTCATCTGACAACAATATTTGCAGCTACAAATGACCTGCCAATAAATGTGCAATAGGAACAATAAATCACGAATATGAACGTGCAACGTAACGCCTCTTCCACCATTTCCGGGTGTGAGAAGAGCAGTTTGTAACTGTTGACATGTTCTGCCATCAAGACTTCCTTTGTTTTAAGATCTTGTACATGTATCTGTTGCGAAGAAACCATGTAAAACAGCTCAATTTAGTGTAACATTTTCTTGCTTCAAAATGAAGGAGAAAGTGATGTGCTGAAAATGTGGCAAACATCCATTTTTTTTATTATGGTACTGCTATGGAAAAAATTCGCATTGACAAGTGGCTGTGGGCAGCCCGTTTTTTCAAGACCCGTTCTCTGTCTTCCAAGGCCGTATCGGGCGGTCATGTCCATCTCGGAGGACAGCGGGTGAAACCGTCTCGTAACGTGCAGGTGGGCGAACGGGTACGGGTTAAGCGGGGTGTTGAGGAGTTCACCGTTGATATTCTTGAGCTTTCCGGTCGGCGCGGCCCGGCCAAGGTTGCCCGCACCCTGTACGCAGAGACCGAGGAATCAATGGCGGATCGTGAAATGGCTCGTGAACAGCGGCGTTTGATTAAGGCTCCGGCAGCACGGCCCCAGGGACGACCGGGTAAACGGGATCGGAGAAAGATCAGAGAATTTTTACGAAAAGAATAACTAAGATTAAGCTATTTTTTAATCTGCGAGAATCTGCGTAATCTGCGGATACTCTTTGTTGCGGATTAAATTGACAGCAGCAAAAATAAGAGGAAAAAATGAAAAAAATAGAACGTGCGTTGATAAGCCTGACCGATAAATCCGGCATCGAAGGTTTTGCCAAAGAGTTAACCGACCTGGGAATAGAGATCCTCTCCACCGGCGGTACAGCAAAGAAGATGCGGGATAACGGTATCCATGTCACTGATGTGTCCGAATTCACCGGCTTCCCGGAAATGCTTGACGGGCGGGTCAAGACCCTGCACCCCCTGATCCACGGCGGCATCCTCAACCAGCGGGAAAACGACGACCATCAGCAGCAATGCAAGAAGCACGGCATCAAGCCCATTGACATTGTGGCCGTCAATCTGTACGCCTTTTCCTCCACAGTGGCTGATCCCGCCTGTACCCTGGCCGATGCCATTGAGAATATCGACATCGGCGGACCAACCCTGCTCAGGGCCTCGGCCAAGAACTTCCGGGATGTGACCGTAATCGTTGACCCGGCTGATTACCCCCAGGTCATCTCCGAGATCAAAGCCACCGGCAACACCAGCTTGAAGACCCGTTTCAAGCTGGCAGTCAAGGTCTTCCAGCTAACATCCTCTTACGACACCACCATTGCCGACTGGCTGGTCAAGGTGGATGTGGATGAGAACCCTTATTTCGCAGGAGAATAATTATGCTCAAAATGGCAGTACTGCTCTCTGGTTCCGGCAGAACCCTGGATAACTTTCATGAACGTATCAAG
Organism: Desulfobulbaceae bacterium; assembly: GCA_030633145.1. Taxonomy (GTDB): domain Bacteria; phylum Desulfobacterota; class Desulfobulbia; order Desulfobulbales; family Desulfobulbaceae; genus DAOVTM01. Next base: position 10,193 of record DAOVTM010000070.1, on the reverse strand, counting down.
GCAAAAACCCTGCAGGCGGATATCCAGGTGGTAATCTCCAACTCGGTAGCTGCTTTGGGGCTGGAAAAGGCGGAAAAATACGGCTATCCAGCCCTGCACGCAGTCGGTAATAAGGCTATTAACAGCATCCTTGCCGATTACGACATCGATATAGTGGTTCTGGCCGGCTACCTCAAGCTGTATGAACCTCCTGAGCAGCTCAAACAGCGGGTGCTGAATATTCACCCGGCACTGCTCCCTTCGTTTTGCGGGGCAGGGATGTATGGTCATTTTGTCCATGAGGCGGTCAAGGCCAGGGGGTGTACGGTCAGCGGCTGTACAGTCCATTTTGCCAACGAGGTCTATGACGAGGGACCCATTGTCGTACAGCGATGCGTTCCCGTACATGACAGTGACACCCCTGATGCTATCGCAGACAGGGTGTTCAGTGAAGAGTGTGTTGCCTTTCCAGAAGCCATTAACCTGGTGGATGCAAAGGGAATTGATTATTTTTGGAACAGGGGGTGAACATGGCTGCACGAGTTGTTATGAACAGTAGTGATATTGAACGTAGTCTTGACCGTTTGAGTTTGGAAATCGTGGAACGATATCACGGAGTTGAAGAACTGGCGATTATTGGAATCCATACCGGCGGTGCCTTTCTTGCGGATCGTATCCATGCACGCCTTGCAGACAGGGAAGAGAAGGACATCCCCCTGGCCAGTCTTGATATCACCCTCTACCGGGATGATTGGAGCCTGGCGGCACAGACCCCCATTGTCCGCAAAACAGACATAAAGTTTCCTCTGGAAAAAAAATCCGTAGTTCTGGTGGATGATGTCATCTTTACCGGTCGCACCATCCGTGCGGCCATGGACGCAATAATGGATTTCGGACGGCCCCGTTCCATCTCCCTGGCTGTGCTGGTTGATCGCGGCAGCCGTGAACTGCCCATCCAGCCGGATTTTGTCGGCCAGGTCGTCACCGCTGAGGAATGGGAAAAGGTGGATGTAATGCTGGCCGAGAAATCGGAACGAGATGAAGTGTTGATCCACGATAAGTAAAGCGGACGTACAAAAAGTACATACATAAAGCGGACGAATATAAAGCGGACGGAAAAATGGAACAGTGTCGAGATTTACAGACGATTCGGCAGCGGGTACGGTATAAGTTTGCCAGTTATGAACGCTATAACTTCAGTACCCGCTGTGATGATTTCCTCAAGGCCTTTTTTGATTTGGCCCAGGAGTTTGATTCCCTGGAGGATTATTACCGTATCTGTGTTGCGGTTCCCCTTGAGATGACCGGCATAAACAGTGCCCTTTATCTCTTTGACGAGGAGGTCAGCGGTTTATTCCTGGTTTGCGACTCCATCCAGGGAGTTTTGGTTCATAAGCAGACAGCACCAGTGAACATTGTTTACAGCCGTACACCCTATTCCACTGATTCCTGTTTTATCATTCCAGTTTATGCTAAAGCACCGCCTTCCGAGGGTCATTTTTCGGATCCGTCAAGCAAGGTGGACACCCCTGGAGAGCGGTTCCATGAGTTACAGGAATCAGATGGCGGCAACCGGGTACTCGGCATGTACAGTGTCTGCAATGTACAGAATCTGTCTGAGAGTGATCTTTTTTTCTTTACCAAATACGCGAACCGAATCGGCTATAACCTGCATAACCGCTTGTTGGCCTTGGCGAACATCAATCACCTCAAGTTCATCAACACCCTGGTTATGGATATTGAGCATAATGTCATTGTGCCTAATATGTATTTCCGCCATCTCTTTAATCAGCTGCGTAAAAAAATTACCGAGCTTGACCAGTTGCGGGAAAAAATGCGGGAGCTGGTTGAATCGGATCACGGTAAACACGATTGCTCTTCCTGCCTGACAAGCTGTGACAATCTCAGTGCCGACCTGTTCTCCTATCACCATGATCTGGTCAAGCACCATGCCAATATCAGCCTCTTTCTGGAGTCCCTTTTCCGGCGTGAACATTTTGAGCGGGGTCACTTGGTGCTGCACCCCCAAAAGAGTGTGGTGGAAAAGGAGATCATTCTGCCTCAGCTTGAACATTATGCCAACCGTTTTAAAACCGCAGGTATAACCGTTGTTCGACCAAAGAACATGAAGGGTGAGGAGTACCCGATAAAAGTTGATGTTGGTCTGCTCTCCCAGGTGTATGCCAACCTGTTTTCCAATGCAATCAAGTATTCCAGGGAGATTACGGATCATCAGGGAATCGTGCGGAAGGCTGTTTCTTATGGTCGGGAAACAGTGGATAACTTTCCCCGACCGGGCGGGAAAGGGATTAAATTTAATGTATTCAGCACAGGCTCGAACATTACCGCTGATGAACGGGAGCAGATTTTTCAGGAAGGAGTACGGGGACGCGATTGCGGGATTAGTCCCGGTACCGGACACGGTCTTTCCTTTATCCGGCACGTCATTGTGCTGCACGGCGGTATCGTGGGCTGTGAAGCAACGGAGCAGGGAAACAATTTTTATTTTATACTTCCAGCATGAAAAATAATATGGAACTCCTTGCCCCTGCGGGCAGTTTTCCCGCCTTTGAGGCCGCCCTGGAGGCGGGCGCAGACTCCGTCTATGTCGGTGCGCCCGGTTTTAATGCCCGTGCCTTGAGCCGTGATTTTACCATGGCCGAGATCGGTTCCATGATCAGCCAGGCACACGGTCAGGGGGTACGGCTCTATATTGCCATGAACAGCCTGGTCAAGGAGTCGGAACTGCCAGCAGCCCTGAACGCCCTGTCCTGTTTTGAAAAACTGCGTCCTGATGCCCTCATTATCCAGGATCTCGGCCTTCTCTATCTGGCTCGGAGCTGGTTTCCTGACCTGCCCCTGCACGCCTCCACCCTGATGTCGGTGCATAACTCCATGGCTGCCGCAGAGTTGACCGGGCTGGGCTTTGAACGGGTGGTGCTGGCTCGGGAGCTGACCATTGAAGAGATGGCTGAAATCCATAGGGAAAGCGATGCCGAGATTGAGGTCTTTATCCATGGGGCAATGTGTTTTTCCTATTCCGGTCTGTGCATGTTTTCCAGCCTGCATGGGGGCAAATCCAGCCTGCGCGGTCAGTGTGTCCAACCCTGCCGCCGTCAATACTCCTGGCTGACAAAGGATTCCGCCGGCTACCTGTTTTCCATGAATGACCTCTGCGGGGTGGATGTTCTGCCGGAGTTGCGGGATGCCGGGGTGCGCTGCCTCAAGATAGAGGGACGGATGAAAAGCGCGCAGTACGTTGCCAACACCGTGGCTGCGTATCGGATGGCTCTGGACTGCATGGATGAGGAGGATACGGTTCAGGAAAAGATTCTGCGCAGGGCGCATGTCCTCTTGGATGATGCCATGGCGCGTAAGCGATCCAGTGGGTATCTGCTCTCTGAACAGCCGGGTCAGGCTATCAGCCCGCAACAGTCAGGCAGCAGCGGCAGGATGCTGGGCCGGATATTAAACCTTCGCCAGCAGCAGGGCAGGGGGGCTGGGAAGGGCGTAACCCTTGAGCTGAAGCTCATGGCTCAGGTGAAGACAGGAGATCGGCTGCGTCTGCTGGATGAGAACAGTGGTAAACAGATCAGTTTCACCCTCCGTGAATTAGAGGTGCAGGGGCAGCGGGGCAAGGTTGGGCGGTCTGGTCAGCGGGTACGCCTTTCCCTGCAGGGAAACCTGAAGGGGATGAAATCGTACGGTTTCCAGGGTTCGCTCTTTAAGGTGGATGTGGGTAGCCGCATTGTTGCGGAGCGAAGCGGACGGAAGCGGAGTGAAAAATTAGCAGCCCGCAAGGTTGCACCGGATAGGAGCAAGGTTGAGTCAATCCTTGCCAGTCTTGCCTGGGGTCCAGGTTCAGGCAAATCCCGTTCAATGGGTAAAAGGAAGAAGACGCAGGAAAAGTACGGGAAAAGGCACAATAAAAAGTACGAAAAGAATCAGCGCAGCAGGGGGAAAGAACTTCCCTGGTGGGTGGCTGTGGCGCGACTTGGAGATGTCTGCCAGCGGTTGCCTGTACGAGCGTTCAGGTTCATTGTTCCCTTTAATCGCGACAACATCGGCCAGCTGAAACAGGCAGGCGGAGGTAAGCGAGCTTGCGAGACTCCGGGTAAGCGAGCCTGTGAGAATCCTAAGATCAAAAAGCAGCAGGCAAAGATCATCTGGCAGCTACCGACCATTCTTCATGAAAGAGACCTTGACTGGTACCGGCAGCAGGTTCGTCAACTGGTTGTTTCCGGATTTAACCGGTTTCAGCTGAGTCATTGCAGCCAGTACGGATTGTTCCTGGATACCCTTGCCGAAGAGGAGTACAGCCGTCTGGAACTGTCTGGCAATTACAGTCTGAATATTTTAAATTCCGCAGCCCTGCTGGGGGTCTCGCATCTTGGTTTCCGTAATCTTCTCTTTTCCCTGGAAACAGAGGGGGATAATCTTGCTGCGGCACTCAGGGGGATCAGAAAACAGGTAAGCGGAGCAAAGCGGAGACTCCGGAAGACAGAGGGCAGAGGACAGAGAAAAAAAAGCAGGCAGAAGATGATACAGGTCGGGCTGTACGTCTATGGCCGACCGCCGCTGTTCACTGCCCGACTGGCCAGTGAACATTTCAACTATCAGCAGACCTTTGTCAGCCCCCGGGACGAACAGTTTTCCCTGGAGCAGCGGGATGGGGTTACCCTGGCCCGTGCCGCACTGCCGTTTTCTCTGCTGGATCATCAGCAGGAACTGGCAGATATGGGAGTGGATTACCTGCTTCTTGACCTGAGCGGCGGCCCGATTCAGAAAGAAATCTACCAGTTGCGTGGCTTACTTGGTCAGGGCAAAAAACGGATTGAGGTGTTGTCAGGGAATTTTTCTGGAATTCTAGTTTAAGTACTAATGCACTATTAATCTAACATTTCCCCACTGGTTCCCATGCTTCTGCGTGGGAACAGTGATATGCCGCTCCAGCGGTTGCAACATGACAGACGGAGTCTCGCAGGCTCGCTTACCTGGAGCGTAGGAACGAGTAAACGGGTAAATGCTGTCTATTGTAAAATGTTAGATTATTTATGTTCACCTACTTTAACCCGCATATTTTACAAGTGTAGTTGAAGGTAGTGCTGTAAGCAGAGGTAAATCTCAAACAGCAATTTTTGCAATTTTCGGATTAGCCACGATAATTGTAGGCACAACCGACAATACCATGGGTTTAAATGCTCTTGACAGAAAACAAAGATTGCTATAAAATCTATTTTAGATAAACTTTCATAACCTCTAAAATGCACTTTCGAGTTCTGCCATGTTACCTCCTATCCTGAGACAGGCATCTCTATTCATACTTGCACAATCACAACCGCAATATCGTCGATTTTTATATAAAGAAATCGACTTTAATGAACGATTAATAGGAATAAAAGGCGCAAGAGGCAGCGGCAAAACCACCCTTATCCTCCAATACGCCTTCGCCTGTGGCGTGGCGAAAGAAAAAATCCTCTACGTTGCCTGTGATCATCCGGCAATGGCCGATGTAAGTCTGTACTCCATTGCCCAGTCTTTCTATCAGGAAGGCGGCAGGTTGCTGCTGATTGACGAGGTACACAAGGCCACCGGTTTTGCCAAAGAATTAAAGGCGATTCGTGATACCTTTGACTTGCAGGTGATCTTTTCCGGCTCTTCAGCCCTGCGCATCGAACATGAGCTTGCCGACCTTTCCCGCAGGGCTGTGGTCTATGAACTGCCTGTACTCTCGCTGCGTGAATTCATGGAAATCGAAACCGATTCAACCTTTCCAGCCTACTCTTTGCAGGAGATTGTCAGCAGCCATCAGGCGATATCAGCGGAGATATGCTCCTGTGTGCGTCCAATTGAATATTTTCGCAAATACCTACAGCATGGAGCCTATCCCTTTTACCTGGAATCCGAAAAAACCTATACGCAAAAACTGTTGGAAGTAGTCAATATAACTATTGATTCCGACCTCTGCGGCCTCTACAGGATTGATCCGGCAAAGCTGAATAAGCTCAAGAAAATATTATATATGCTCTGCTCTACTCCGCCGGTGGAGTTGAATAAATCTAAGCTCAGCAGCGCAGTGGGTGCGTCCTGGCCGACCCTGTCCAAATATCTTGAGCGGATGCAGGCTGGTAGTTTAATCCACTGTGTCCGGGGTGGTACCGGAATGCGTGTCCTTAACCGACCGGATAAACTGCTTCTGGATAATCCGAATCTATTTTATGCCCTTTGTGCCAATCCGAATATCGGCACGGTGCGTGAAACCTTTTTTGTCTCGCAGATGTCCCAAAGCCACCAGGTGCATTACCATACTCAGGGTGATTTTATTGTTGATGACCGGTTTATCTTTGAAATCGGCGGTTCCGGTAAAAGTTCTAAACAGCTTGGACAGCAGGAAAATGGATATGTTGCGGCAGATGATATTGAAACCGGCGCACCCTGGCAGATTCCTTTGTGGATTTTTGGGATGGGATATTGATTTCTGAAGCCGCATCTACACCTACCAACCCATAGTCATCCCACCACCGCCCCTGTGGCTCTACCTCGGGCTGACCCTGTTATTGCTCACCCTGCTGGTAGCAGGCTATTATCTCTCCCTGTTTCGCCATCCCCTGGTAATAGCAATCTCCCAAACACCAGACGCACTCCGTGACCTCAGCCTTGAGCAGCTGCAACGGGCCATTACACTGATGGGAAGAGTCCGCCGCAAAGACACGGCTCTGGAAGGGGCGGGAATCTTGGAGAGTAGTCTCAACCAGACACTTGCCTTTGAATCAAAGCCGCCCTGGGAACGCTACAGAGCCATAATCGAACATCTTAGCCTGGAATACCGGCAACCAGAGGATAAAAAGCAAAACCAGTCCCCTCTGCTTCTCCCCTTACACCTTGGAACGGATTTCCCCCTGAACCTGCCCCAATGCAGCATCTGTCATCCTGAGCCGGGACAAAAGGCGGCAGAGGTCGTTGCTGATCTGCGAAAACGCACCATCAGTCGTGGTCAGGTAATCCTGCTCCTCCATCCCGAGGACACCCAGCAACGCCTGCTCAACAAAGAGGCTGCTGACTTGGCTAATCTACTGGTGGCTCCACAACCCGAGGCAATCACCCGTCTGTTGCTCAGTAACGAACCCCGGGAAGAACTAACCCGCATTATCAGCGCACAGGTGAACCTGGCCCGGATTTCACCCTACCAGATGGGCGGCGGGGTCAACAAACCAGACCTTTTTTTTGGACGGGCAGACTCCCTGTCCCATATCATGAACCGTGATCCGGCCAACTACCTAGTGGTCGGTGGTCGGCAGCTGGGCAAGTCCAGCCTGCTCAAGGCACTGGAGCGGGCCTGGCAGACCCAGCGGCCCGATGAACCCTGTTGTTACCTGGCTCTTTCCAAGGGTGACCCTGCCCCCCATATCGCCAGATCCCTGGGGCTGGACAAGGAACAGCGACATGGAGGCCATCACCAGTCATCTCTCGATTCACAGCGATCGACACCTCTTCCTCATTGACGAGGCAGACGAATTTATCCGCAGGGATGAAGAGCTGGGCTACCCGGTACTCAAGCAATTGCGCAGTCTCAGTGAGTCGGATACGGCCTGGTTCATCCTGGCCGGTTACTGGCAGTTGTACCGCCATACCAGTCTGGACTACCAGTCGCCCCTGAAAAACTTTGGCGAGACCCTGACCATCTCCGCTCTAGAGCCGGAGTCCTGCCGTGACCTGGCCGTCAAACCGATGGGATTGATGGGGATTGCCTGGGATGACGATGCCTTGGCCCGGTTACTGGATGCGGTGGGTGGTCGCGCCAACCTGATCTCCATCACCTGTAATGAAATCCTCAAACGGCTTGACCTGCGCCACCGGCGTATCGACCTCGTTGACGTGGACAGGGCTTTGGACAGCGAGGCGGTACGCACAGCCATCTCCGGCTGGCGCAGGAGTTGCGGCGGGATGGGTTGGGGTGAGAGCAACGAGTCCTGACATAACCCCAGAAGCTGGAGCTTTCAAAAGAACATTTCCCAAGCAGAGCTTGGGAACAAGGGGAAATGAATCCACCTATCTTGATGGTCAAGTCAACCTGGCCGTGATTGGTGATATCCTCCTGCATACCACTGGTCATAATACGCCATTCTCGGGGTTTCAGAGGAGCTGAAAAATAACTGCGGAATGTTTCCTGGATGCGCATTATCACCTGCAGCCGTGGCTACTGCCCGAGCAGCAGTAACAGGATCGACAACTCCTCACCTCTGGCATCTGCGTAGAGTTGAGCATTAAGTTCAGTATGGTACTGCATCGGGCGAAGGGCCTGCTTGAGTTTGTCGAGACTGATACCGGGACGGTCATTCCGGCATCGTTGTTTTCCGCCTTCCGTTTTTACTTGTTTTCTTTCGGGAAGAGTCCCCCTACTCAGTTGTACAAGAAGGTTGACGGCATCCCTGGAGCGACTTCTCTCTTGTGTATTTTTCAGGGATTTCAAGATCGCAACCAGGGGCATCAATATTAAAATGATTTTCAGGAAAGAGTGTTGTGGTCTCTCCGTCAGGAGCTACCGTTTTCTCATCGGTAGAGTGAATGAACTCCACAATCCCGAACAGTAGCTTTTCCACATCATTCCAGAACACTGACTCTACCTTTATAATAGTGATTTTAAAACTATTGTCATACTTTTTTTTCAGCAACCGAGGATTCATCACCAATTCGCACCTGCTTTTTTTCTGTTGCTATGTTATTCATCCTCACACTGGAACCTTGACCATGCTCGAAAATAGGTCTATAAATCAGAAGTCAGAAATCAGAAGCCAGAAATCAGAAACCAGAAACCAGATTAAGGCGAGGACTTTGTGGCGGAGAAGAGGGTAGCGGTAATCGGCGGTCAGGGGCTGGGGGACAACCTGATCGAAATGGTGTTGATGGAAAACAGCCGCCGAGCCGGGCTGCGGGCAACGATGTTCTGTACGCGGATGATGCAGATGGCAGCATGGTTTCCGCTGTACCATATTGTGGAGACTCTGCCCATGGAAGTATTTGATACAGCACTGGCTGAATTTGATATCGTCCTCTGTCCCGGAGGGAGATTACCCGGTATAGCCCTGGCAGATTGGATATACTATAATGAACTCTTTCAGGAGGGGGTTCCCCGGGCTGTTAACATAGAGCGTCTTTGTGTACAGCTCTTTGAGGGTAGTTTTGCTGTGACAAAGACAAACGGTATCATGCCGCCCGAATCCCTGACGTATCGTCGGAACGCACAACGGGTCTGTATTCATCCCACCAGCGCAGAACTCAGTAAAAACTGGCTCCCTGAGCGGTTCCTGGCTCTGGCTGCCCGTCTGGAACAGCGGGGTTTTGTGCCGGTCTTTATAATGAGTGAGGTTGAGCAGTCTTCCTGGCAGCCCGTGATTGGATCGTCCTATGGGCTGAACGGTTTTGCAACCATTGCCGACTGTGCCGCTTTTATCTATGAATCAGGTTATTTTATTGGTAATGATTCCGGGGGCGGTCACTTGGCATCCTGTCTGGATATCCCCACCCTGTCCATCCATGGGCGCAAGGGTAAGGCTCGTGACTGGCGGCCCGCCTGGGGGCGGGTTGAGGTGGTCTGGCCGAGAATTAATCTCATCGGCGGCAATCTCAGGCAGCAATACTGGAAATATTTTCTCTCAGTGGGTGCGGTGGAACGAGCCTTTGACCGGTTGCTTGACTGAAGTAATCAACAAATGACTCCTATGAAAGCTGGCAGGGAATAAAAAAAATCCGCAGAGTACGCAGACTACGCAGATAAAAAATACAACTATTCAAATAAGTAAAGATGACTAACCGTACCATCCTGGCAAGAATGTACCAGATACTCCGTCCGTACAAGAGCAAGATGGGGATCGCCATGTTCGCGATGATCCTGGTTGCCGGCTTTAACGCGGCTCAGGCCTATATGGTCAAGCCCTTGCTGGATGAGATTTTTTATAATAAAAACGAATCGCTGCTCAATATTTTGCCGTTGGCATTAGTGGCCGTATTCTTTGTAAAGGGGATCTTCTATTTTATCTACTCCTACCTGCTGGAGTGGGTGGGGCAGAAGGTGATTCTCGATATGCGCAACAGGATCTATGCCCACCTCAACGAGCTGTCTCTCAGTTATTATCATACTACCCCCACTGGTGAGTTGATTTCAAGGATCATGAATGATGTGAGCATGCTGCAGAGTTCTGTCTCCCATGCCCTCA
>DAOVTM010000354.1 GCA_030633145.1 Desulfobulbaceae bacterium | reverse complement strand
TGACGCTCCAGGTAAGCGAGCTCGAAGTCTGCGCTTATCTGCGAGACTCCGTCTGTCTCGCATCGACCGCTGGAGCGGTCATTCAAAGTTACCACGCAGGAGGTAAGCGAGCCAGCGAGACTCCGTCTGTGGGAACCAGGGGGCAATATGAGTTATCTGATTGAAATTGCGATTTGTCCCGCCTTAAGTTGGTAGCCGTATTGGGTGAGTAAGGTTTTTAATAATTAAACTACGACATAAACATTCAGCAGTAGAGTCTGGAATTAATGCTTTGGAAGTTCATGGTTTGGATCGATGCCCTGATCGTGGTTTGGAAAGTTTCAATCGTTATGTCGCTTTCGCAATTTTGGGTAGAAATATTCAAAAACTTGGCACTGTTATTTTGCATAATAAAACGCTTCGAAAAAAATATACTAAAAAAAGCAGCTTGATTTTCTTGTCCTTAAAAAATCTCTTCTGCCCGCTGTCTGTTTATTCTGGACTGCTCAGCCAGCTTGAGGCAGTGAGTGCGGTTCGGTGACTTGCCCTCACCACATAGCGTCATGGTATGGTCATCCCGATTGGAGGCAATGACATTAAAACACATCAAACGAAAGGCACGTTCAAGGTCAACATGACTTCTGGTCAGCAGGGTGGTGACCTTGAGCAGGTCAGCATAATCACCGCTAGGCACACGAAAATTCGCCAGGATCAAGTTGCCGAAGATGTGGATATGGTACCGCCTGCCGCCGAAAAACCGTTCGCCGGTGTCAGTGCTGAAGAGCCTGGTATGTTTTAAAAAGGCTACATCGGCTGGGGTTTGTTGCACTCAAGCCTACCTGCATTCGTCCAGATTCCGTGGTTGGCTTGCTATAATCTGCTGATAAAGAGACACAACTAACCAGCATGAGCAGCAACCCACCAGTTCCAATAAAGATATAGAGCAAGTCCAGCAAACTATCCTGCTGATCCTCATCCCGAACCGTCCGCTGAAAGGTGCCTCCTCCGCAGTACTGAAAGTGCATTATTCCATAGAGAAATAATCCCAGCAATGCCCACCAGGCCTGTGCTGCCAGTAAGATCAGGCCGAGCATGAAAAGCAGTCCCTGACTGTGATGATCCAGAGAGAGTTTTTTGCCGATGTTGCCCAGTTTTTGTCCCATTGCTTTATCCAGGTGCTTGTTGGGCTTCGCTACGCTCAGACCAGGTAAGCGAAGACTCCGACCTACCAAATCCAAGTCATCTTGGATGATTTAAATTTTCCATCTCCCTAAGCTATAGGAATAAGCTATAGGAATAAGCTATAGGAATAAGCTATAGGAATAAGCAGAAGGCATAACCAGAAGGACAGCTAATGCACAGCAACCCAGTCAGCCTGAATCAAATTCCGTTCACTGCTGCTGAAAACCAGACCCAGCTCAAACAACCCCTTGCCTGGCTGGTCACGATATTTTTCACTATACCTTTTTTCCTGAATCTGTTTAAGAGCCGGGTTGATTGTGCTGTCCGTGACTGCATTGTCCTGAACCAGCTTTATCTCAATAACATAGATATATCCCTCTATCTTGATGGTCATATCCACCTGAGCATGGTTGCTGATATCCTCCGGGATTATCTCCGCATCCAGGCTGGCAAAAAAAGCATAGAGGACACTGGCGTAATATCCTTCTGCCTCGGGCAGGTCATTGTTGGTGAAATTACGCCAGGGAACTGCGGCAAAAAGACGTTTTATTGTTGCTGTTAATCCACTCAAATTACCCTGCGTCAGTGCGTCATGCAACCCGCCCTTGAACATCAGCCGCTGATTGGGAAGATCAGTATAACCATTAATGAACTGATTGTTAATGGCTGTTCGTACTTCATGGTTCGGAGTCTTTAAACGAAAGACAAACTCGCCAAATTTCTGTTCAGTGCCGGCAACTGTAAGATAACCAGCCTGAAACAGCAAGGTAACCGGGTTGATCTGTTCAACGTCAAAGGAATCCAGAATTTCCTCGCTTACCTCAATTTCTTCCAGATCAGGGAGGAAATACCGGGTTTTTTTAAACAGCTTGATCAGAAAACGGGGACTGCCAGTCTCAAACCAGTAATTTCGATAGCTTAATCCCTTACGAATAAACAACAAAATATCGTAGGGATTATAGACCGGTTCACCAAGAAAAGAATACCCATTATACCAGTATTTCAGTTTGTCCCAGCCAACCCCGGCAAGATGGTCTGCAAAAGAGGTTTCCAGATCATCCTGGGTATAACCGCAGATAGTGGCAAAGCGGCTGTCCAGGGTAATATCTTCAAGTTGATTCAGCCCGGAAAAAAGACTTACCTTGCTGAATTTACTCACCCCGGTCATAAAGATAAACTGGATATGGGGTTCATACCCCTTCATGGCTGAATAGAGGTTTTTTACCCCTTCACGCATCTCTGCTGCCAGTTCGGGGTGGTCAATATTGTCCAGAATTGGTTTGTCATACTCGTCCACCAGGATGACTACCTGCTGCTTATATTTTTCATGAACAAGGGTGATCAACTCACCAAAGCAGCCGGAAATAGTGTTCCGCTCCGAGCTGCACTCCACCCCGAGCCGTTTCTGATTTTCTTTTAAGATGATGTAAATCTGCCTGTCCAACTCCTCACGACTCTGCAAGACCCCGCTGGCAAAATCAATCTTGATGACCGGATAACGGATCGACCAGTCCCATTTATCATGGATAAATAATCCCTGGAAGAGTTCTTCATTACCCTCAAATAACTGATGCAGGGTATCCAGGAACAGGCTCTTGCCAAAGCGGCGTGGTCGGGACAAAAAATACGCCCCCGGGTTCTGCGCCATCTCCCAGACATGCTCGGTCTTGTCAACATAGACCATCTGGCGGTCAACAATCCTTTGCAGGGTTTGAGTGGCAAGGGGCAGTGGTTTAAGTTGCCTGTGTGTTGTATTCATATTTTTTTCTGAAAGCTGTGCGCAATTAAAGCAAAAAAAGAACAAACGCCTAGGAGGAGGGGGTGGACAGACTTGAGCTTGCTCACACCTGAACTCGGGCACAACAACGAAAGCCAAGAATGACGATGCGGCTGACAGGCTCGTACCCGCTCCGGCAAGCGGAACGGCAGAGCCGCGCCCTGCCGAACCACGAGCCGCCGCGGACGACACGAATCGTGCCGCGCTTCCCATCGTCCCAGGGTTTACCATCAACAGGAGCATCCTCATAACTATTATGCCAGGTATCAGCCGTCCACTCCCAGACATTGCCCAGCATATCGTACAGCCCCCATTGATTAGCCCTTTTTTGCGCAACCGGATGGCTTCCGCAGGGGTTAGAGTCAAACTGACGATTTTTTAAATGCTCCATCGTATGCCCCTCGGACAGCGCAAAATCCTCCCCGCTGTTGCCCCCATACCAGGCTATTTCATGCAGAGCAGGCGCATTACCATCCCCGATAATCTCCAGGCTGCCGCTGTAAATAGCACCCGGTTCATCGACCCGACAACTGTACTCCCACCACGCCTCTGAGGGGAGTTCCAGAATCGGCCCCCTGTCTCCCATCCGTTCATTGAATTTTGTAAGAAACTCCTGACAGTCATGCCATTTAACCCGCTCCACCGGGCGGTCAGGGGTCTGAAACCTGCTTGGATTTTTCTCCATCACTGCCAACCATAGCTCCTGGGTAACCGGAGTATCAAAGAGCCAGAATCCGTTTGCAATAGTTACCTCATGCCGCGACCCCTCATCATCATAACGACCTGGTTCATCATCCGGCGATCCCATGCGAAAACGACCCGGCAATATCCAGCGCAGCCGCTGAGTCACTGCTTTCTTAATCCTTTCATTCTCAATGGTAAACTCCGTCCAGACCCCATACCTGTCCTCACCCCAGCCACTGGCCCATAGCGGCGGGTTGCCATCGGCCAGGGGATGGTGAGCGGTATCAACGATGCTGGAATTTTGCTGGAATACAGAGGGTTTTTCTTGTACTGTCATCAAGTGATTATCTTTCTATTATCAAGGACAAAAGCAGCCCACCGGTGCGGGTTCGCCGGGCATCCACCGCAAACTACTAACACACCGGGAGCCATTTTATTTCGCCATTAAACCGCATTTATGCTGCAATACAGATACAATGGCCTGGAATGCGACCTGTTCAGGTACGGGTCATCCAACCCGCTCGTGAGCTCGGGCACAACAACGAAAGCCAAGATTGTCGTTGCGGTTGTCAGGCTCGTTCCTGTTCCGGTAAGCGGAACGGCAGTTCCGCGCCCTGTTGTTTTCCTGGTTCCCAAGCTGGAACTCGGAGTCTTCGCTTACCTGGGAGCCAGATTGTGCGAAAAGTGTCAACCGGGAAATGAAGGATGCCCCTTTTGCTGAATAAAACAGGTAACTTCATGAAGTAGCATTTTATTCATTCGACGTTCGATGTTGGACGTTCGATGTTCGACGTTCGATGTTCGATCATGCGATTTGAACATAAAATAATTTTATTAAAAGTATTTTTACTTTTATATATTCTCAGGTTTTCGAAAAATAGTTCTTGACAGAATTTACGTATTATCTCACAAAATGAAAAACAATCATTTCTCAACATG
>DAOVTM010000336.1 GCA_030633145.1 Desulfobulbaceae bacterium | reverse complement strand
AGTTCTACTCGAATTGTTCAACAATATCAAACGAGAGTTTGCGTTTAATGATATTGTGTATCCTCTTTATAATTTATGGTTACATTCGGTTGGCTCACTGGTTCCTACGCTCCAGCGTGGGAACCTGTAGTGCCGCTCCAGCGGCTGTTACAGGACGCAGGAGCGTCCAAGTTACGTTCCCACGCTGGAGCGTGGGAACGAGGCTAAACCACTTTTGGTGCATAAAATGCACCCTACAACGTCCCGTTTTTACAAATATGTAGGGTGCGTTTTACGCACCGACACGAACAGCTTAATGAAAAAAGTGTCAACTGGCAAATGAAGGATGCCCAATATTCATATTCTTTATTGTAGTAACAATAACTTCATCTGTCAAACGAGATTTACCGTCTGGTTACGCCCTATCGGCCTTACCAGACCTGCGATAACTCTATTTTTACATACAAAAAAAAATCCTACTTCTCTATTATTTTTTCTGTTCACGATTTTTTACTCTATTTTTCCGTACTTTCTGGAATTTATAAACCGCCCGATTATGTTCTTGCAAATTTTTAGAAAAGTAATGACTACCGTCATTTTGGGAAACAAAATAGTAATAGGGAACCTTTTCAGGCTGAAGAACTGCGGTCAAAGCAGCACGCCCGGGATTACTGATCGGGCCGGGAGGAAGTCCGGCAATGGTGTAGGTGTTGTACGGGGTTTCTTTTTTCAGATCGGCACGGGTGAGGTTACCGTTGAAGTTTTGCAAACCATAGATGGTGGTGGGGTCGGACTGGAGGCGCATTCCGACCCGTAGTCGGTTATAAAAGACCCCGGCAATGGTGGCTCGCTCTCCGGAAAAACCAGTCTCCTTTTCCACTATTGAGGCCAGGGTCACCAACTGATGCCGGTTCATGGAAGCAGGGCCGCTTATCCGGCCTTTTTTCACGGCTGGCTCACTGTTTTCCTCAGCCTCCTCTCCTTGCTGCAGTTCGTTCCAAACCAGGTCAAACCGACGTACCATGGCCTTGATGAGTGATTCTTCATCCACCTCGCCCCGCACCAGGGTATAGGTTTCAGGGAAAAGATACCCTTCAAGGTTTTTACCACTGATGCTGATGCTAATGCCAAGAGATTGGATAAATTTTTGATCCCGGCAAAGCTGCAAAAAGGTATCAGCATCGGCCCAGCCCTTGTCTGCAAAGATCGCCCCGATCTGAGCCATGGTTCTGCCTTCGGGGATGGTCACCCGGTACTGAACCGGTTTGGCGGTCTGGAGAAAAAGCAGCACCTGCAAGGGACTCTGTCCCTGTTTGATTAAAAACTCGCCAGCCCTGAGCTGTACATCATTTCCAGCCATTCGCAGCAGCCGTACCAGGATCAAAAAGCGAACATCATCCTTGATTATCCCCTCTGCTGCCAGTTCTCCCTTGATCGAGTGCATCCCGCTGCCCTTTTTAATAATTAGCTGCACCTCTTCCGCACCGGTGACAGGGGTATAGAAATAATACCCCAGCCAGACCGCACCAGCCAGTCCAAGCAGAAGAGGGAGAATAATCAGCCAGGTGAAAAACGTCCGCATGGGAAAACCGAGACTCTATTTTACCTTTTTCTCTTTTACGCTGTTACCCTTTTTCTTGACTTTTTTTCTCTTATAATCAGTGCCAAGGGTCAGTTCAATCACCTCGTCCATGTGCTTGACAGGGTAAAAGGTCAACTGTTTACGAATCTCCGGCGGGATCTCCACCAGATCCTTTTCATTCTCATCCGGGATAATAACCCGGTTGATACCGGCGCGCAGAGCAGCCAGTGCCTTTTCCTTGAGACCACCAATGGGCAGCACCCGACCACGCAGGGTCACCTCACCGGTCATGCAGATCCCCTTTTTCACCATCTTTTTCACTATGGCTGAATAGAGGGCAGTGGTGATGGTAATACCAGCAGAAGGCCCGTCCTTGGGAATGGCTCCAGCCGGGACATGGATATGAATATCAATGGTGTCGAAATAATTATCCTCCACCCCCAACTGATGGGAACGGCTGCGGCAGTAGGTCAGGGCTGCCTGGGCAGATTCCTTCATCACATCACCTAGCTGGCCGGTGAGTACCAGCCTGCCCTTGCCATGCACAATGGCGCACTCGATATGGAGCAAAACCCCGCCGACCTCAGTCCAGGCAAGGCCAACAGAAAGACCCGGCTGCATCAGGGTATCCAGCTCCGTATCTGGAAGAAATTTCTTGGGGCCAAGGTATTTTTCCAGGGTATTCTTGGAGATAGTATAAGGCCCCTTGCCCCCTTCTGCCAGCTTGCGAGCCAGTTTACGGCAGATCTTACCCAGTTCCCGTTCCAGGTTACGTACCCCGGCCTCATGGGTAAAGTTTTCAATGATGATCATCAGGGTCTTGTCGTCCAGCTTGATCTTGCTGGGCCGGATACCGTTTTCCTTGATCTGCCGAGGCAGGAGGTACCTGCGGGCAATGATCAATTTTTCTTCATTGGTATAGCCAGCCAGTCGGATAACCTCCATTCGGTCCATAAGCGGGCCGGGGATAGTATCGTTGCGGTTGGCCGTGGTAATGAACATCACCTTGGAGAGGTCAAAGGGCATGTTCATGTAATGGTCAGAAAACTTGTTGTTCTGTTCCGGATCCAGCACCTCCAGCAGAGCCGAGGATGGATCGCCTCGGTAATCGTTGCCGATCTTGTCGATCTCGTCCATCATAAAGACCGGGTTATTGGATTTTACGTTCTTCAATCCTTGGAGGATGCGACCGGGCATGGCACCGATATAGGTACGGCGATGACCACGGATCTCGGCCTCATCCCGCATCCCGCCCAGGGAAAGACGATAAAATTTTCGTCCCATGGCTCGAGCCACGGCCTGACCCAGCGAGGTCTTACCCACACCCGGAGGGCCGACAAAGCAGAGGATGGAACCTTTGCTGTGTTTATTCAGCTTGCGCACTGCCAGAAATTCCAGAATCCGTTCCTTGATTTTTTCCAGGCCGTAATGATCCTCATCCAGGATCTCGGCCGCCTTGACCAGATCAAGATGATCATTGGTTGACTTTTTCCAGGGCAGGTCAATAATCCACTCAATATAGGTGCGGATGATATTGGCCTCGGAGCCGTCCGGATGCATCATGTCCAGCCGTTTAAGTTCCTTGCGTGCCTCTTTCTTGGCATACTTGGGCATTTTTTTCTTCTTAATCTTCTTGCGCAGCTCATCGATTTCCTGGGAATAGCCGTCTTCATCTCCCAGTTCCTTTTTCAGGGCATGGATCTGTTCACGCAAATAGTATTCCCTCTGATTACGTCCCATCTCCTCTTTGGCATCGGACTGGATCTTGGCCTGCACTGTGGCCACTTCCAGTTCCTTGGTCAGCATCTCGGCCACCATGCGCAGTCGCACCACCGGATCATTGGCTTCAAGAATCTTCTGCGACTCCTCGATCTTGAGACGAAGATTGGAGCCCACCAGGTCGGCCAGTCGGCCCGGCTCATCAATATTGTTGACAATGGTCATCAGGTCAGAGGAGATAATACCGCGCAGGGACATGATCTTCTCGGTCTGCTCACGCACCAGCCGCATCAGGGCCTCAACCTCTACCGTGATCTCTGCGGCTTCCACCTCCTCTATCAGTTCGATCTTGACCCTGAAACTGGGTTCCTTCTGTTCATAAGCGGTAATTTGCGCCTTGGACAGAGCCTGCACCAGTACCTTGAGTCTGCCGTCGGGCAGCTTGAGGGTGCGCATGATCATGGAGACCATACCCACCTGATAGACTTCATCGGCCTTGGGATCGTCACTGGTCGGATCCTTCTGGGTGACCAGCATCAGCAGCTTGTCCCCTTCCATGGCCTCGTTGACTGCGGCAACAGAAGCGGGGCGACCGACAAAGAGCGGCAAGATCATATAGTTAAACACGACCACGTCCCGAACCGCCATCATGGGCAATTCTTCCGGGATTTCCAGATCCTGGGTATTTTCTGCAAAGTCATCCATGCTGTCGGACAGCGAATCATCTATTTCCATCTCGTCTCCTGAAATCGGTCAGTTGCGGATATAGCTATGGGGAATAAACCGGTTCTGTCGGCAGTCTGCACAACCGGTAAAATCATATTTTGTTGCCAGAAGGTAAACATAACCTTATGGTAAGTCAAGGATAGGACAGCAAAGGAGCGAGAAAACAGAGGACAGATGAGAAAAAAATGTTTATCGTTTGTTTTTTATCCGCAGATTACGCAGATTACGCAGATGAACACAAGGAGTCGCCATGTTGAGTGCCGCATCATTTTTCGATTTAGATGATTTTACTGACAGTTCTCTCTTTACGGAAACCAGCCCAGTCTGGGAAGGACTGAAAAATCTGAAATCATATATGGATGCAACTGATTACCCGGCATTCAGCCATGAGGGACTGGAAAACGGCATCCCTCTGGCTCGTCCCCTCATCTTCCATGAAGACAGATTACAGGATGCGGACAACTGCGAGATCATTTTCGGAAACACAACCAGGGGCGGACTGGAGGTCATGCGGGAAGGCTCCAGGCTGGAAGGAGCCTCAGTAATTATGGCCGGGACAGTGTTCATGGGCAGCCGTATCAAGCTCGGCCAGGGGGTGCTGATTGAATCCGGAGCCATGGTTAAGGAACCTGCCATTATCGGCGACCACTGCGAGGTGCGCCAGGGCGCATATATGCGAGGCTACTGTCTGCTGGGAAAACGGTGTGTGCTGGGCCACACCACAGAGGTCAAACACTCCATCTTTTTAAACGATGCCAAGGCCGGTCATTTT
>DAOVTM010000369.1 GCA_030633145.1 Desulfobulbaceae bacterium | reverse complement strand
GGAAATACCGGTACGCTCCCGTTCCCTGGCCTCAAGGTTCGCAATCAGTTGTTTACCGTCCCGCAGGAGAACGATCAGTTCATCCAGTTCCGGGTTATACCCCTCCCGGATCAGGCGGCCGTCCCGGAGAGTAATGGGCGCATTGTCGCGGATGGACACCGTGATCAGCTCGTGAAGATCCATGATCGGATCCAGCTCCACCCCGATCAGCTGGAGCAGACCCGAGGGGATAGGAGCCAGCAAATGCTTAATTTCCGGCAGGCAGCCCAGAGAAATTTTGAGTCCATCCATATCCCGGGCATTGCCCTGTCCCAGCACCAGGCGGCTGCACAGCCGTTCAATATCATAGATCCCCTTGAGCTGTTCATGGAGATTTTCCTGCAAGACCGAGTCGGTGAGCAGTTTGTCCACGGCAGCCAGACGCAGTTGGATTTTGTCAGCATCCTGCAAGGGAAACAACAACCGCTGCCGGAGGAGTCTGGCACCCATGGGAGTGCATGTCAGATCCAGCACCGAGAGCAGAGAGCCCTTGCGTTTGCCGCCGATGATGGTCTCGGTCAGCTCCAGGTTGCGCCGGGATGACTCGTCAATGATAAGAAAATCGGTTCCAGACTGGTGCTGAAGCTGTTTAATATAGGAGAGGTCGGTTTTCTGGGTGTCCTGGATATAGGAGAGCAGGGCCCCGGCTGCACGAATAGCGGCCTGTTGTTCCTCGCAGCCAAACCCGGCCAGGTTGGTCACCTGAAAATGTTCCTGCAGGGTGGTGCGGGCATTGGTGTATTCAAATGCGTGATCCTGGTATTCAGTAACGCATAATTCGCCCAGCAGGGTGGAGAGGGTCTCAGTGAGTTCGGTAAACTGCTCCAGCGAGTCGCCCGGCAGGAGCAGTTCTGCGGGCTGCATTCTGGTGATTTCGTCAATGATCTGGTCAAGGTTGTCTCCGGGTACCGGAACCTCTGTGATGAAAAATGAGCCGGTGGAGACATCAAGAAAACTTAACCCGGCTGTCCTGTGGGCATTTTTTGCAGACTTCTTTTTTCCTGTTGTGTTTTTATTTTCTTTAATTTCCTTAAGATAGAGAGCGCAGACAAAGGTGTTGCTTCCGGCATCAAGAATCTGATCATCCGTTGTAACGCCGGGAGTAACCACCCGTACCACTTCGCGTTTAACAATCCCCTTGGCCTGCTTGGGATCCTCGGTCTGTTCGCAGATCGCTACCCGGTATCCGGCCTTAACCATCTTTCCCAGATACCCGGAAACGGCATGATAGGGAACCCCGCACATGGGAATCCGCTGCCCTTCTTTTTTGGAGCGGGAGGTGAGGGTGATGCCCAGCACCCTGGATGCCACCTCGGCATCTTCAAAAAACATTTCGTAAAAATCACCCATCCGGTAAAAGAGGATGGTGCCTGGGTGAGCCTCTTTGATCTCCAGGTATTGCTGGAGCATGGGGGTCATTTTGAGCGGTTGTCCAGATTTGTCAGCCACGTCCATTACCGTTGCGGAATTTGATGAATTTTGGCGTGTAGCTGTTCATCTATCTCAAGGATTGCGTAACTGCCAGGGCCGCCATACCTGGCTCGGATCTGAAAGCTGCCGGGATTGATAATAATCTTGTCCCCGACCCGGTGGCAGGCTGGGACATGGGTGTGTCCATAGATAAGGCAGTCTGCTTTGGGAAAGATACTCGGCAGCACCGACTCTATCCGCTCTGCGTCATGGCCGTGTCCGGCTCCGTGGGTCAGGCCGAACGTATAATTACCCAGCTTGAAACTGAGTTGGGAGGGCAGGCTGGCATAGGATTCGTTGCTGCACATATTGCCGTGTACCGCAAAGACGGTCTTGTCGGCAAAGACATCAAGCAGGGTCAGATTGGTGAGATCACCGGCATGAATTATGGTGTCGCAGTCGGCAAAACAGTCTTCCACAAGATTCAGGAAGGTCTTGTTTATGCTCATCAGGTGGGTGTCGGAAAGTATGCCTGCTTGTATCATTTTTGAGTGTTGAGTTGTGAGTGTTGAGTATTGAGTTGTGAGTGCTGAGTTTTGAGGAAAGAGGCTGGGTATTTTATCATCCACCACTCATCAATCACTATTTTCCCCACACCACTCATCACTCATATCTCACAACTCTAAAAGAGTTGGCTTATGTTGACAACAAAAGATATGTGAAGGTTGCAAAAAAAAAAGCTATCCCGTAGTATAAAGTTCCAATTAAGGTAGAATTAACTCTGTTTCAGGATAGATAAGGTTAAAAAATATGTACACGGCATCGGATTTACGCAAAGGACTCAAGGTACTCCACGAGGGTGATCCATATATAATTATTGAGTTTGACTTTTCCAAACCGGGTAAGGGGCAGGCATTGTATCGCACCAAGATGCGAAATATGATCACCGGTAACCAGTTCACTCAGACCTATCGTTCCAATGATAAATTTGAAAAACCGGATCTGGAGGAACGTACCATGCAGTTTCTTTACTCCCAGGGTGATGAGTTCCATTTCATGGATACCTCTTCTTATGAGCAGATTTTTTTGACCCAGGAGCAGTTGGGTGATAACATCAACTTTCTCATGGACAACATGGAGGTGCAGGTTCTTTTTTTTGATGGAGAAAGACCCATTGACATCTCGCTGCCCATCTTTGTCAACCTTGAGGTCACCCGTGCCGATCCCTGGGTTAAAGGGGATACCTCGGGTACGGATACCAAGCCAATCACCGTCTCCACCGGCTACCAGTTGCAGGTACCTCCCTTTGTCAATGAGGGGGATAAGATTCAGATTGATACCCGTACCGGTATTTATGTAACCAGGGTGAAAGAGTAGGTAGTTTTATTGTTTGCTTCAAAAAAGGCACAAATTCTGCAAGATCTTAGACGGTGTCAATTATCTGACAATATTTTGTCATGGAGATATTGATAGTTTCCCCCAAAATCATTTTATTATAGTTTTTTAGTCTGAGGAGTGGAGCATGAAAATTGTACTAATCGTTTTATTGACTCTGGCCCTGGCTCTGGCCGGATGCGCTGGTAAGCAAGAGAAAAATCAGATTGTCCTGCCTAACGGCAGTGTCATTGACACCACTGCAAAGGATCAGGTGCGGCAGCTGGCGGAAATTTTTCTTGAGGCCCAGAGCGAGAATCCGGAAACGCCGAACGAGACCGCTCAGCAGTCCTTGTCCATGCTGGAAAGCCTGGCAAGAGGACAGGGTTCTGGCGAGATAACCCTGTTTTATGATAACGCTTCAAGCAGTTTGGTGCCAGGAAGCATGGCTCATAAGCGTCTGGTGCGTTTTCTTGATTACCTTTCCCTTAATGCCCATGGGCGAAATATTCTCTTTGTCTCCATTGGCAGTGCCTCCGCCTTTGGTAATGAGAAAATTAACCGTAAGCTGGCGGAAAATCGAGCCAAGGCTCCGGTGCCGGTGATTGAAAAAATGCTCATCAACATTCCCCATGATTTTTATAAGATATATGCGGTTGCCGACCTGTCCAGTCAGTCTGATATCCCTTTTTCCAGACAGAAGGAATACCAGCATACTCGGATAATTGCAGTGTTCGAGCCTGAGCAGCTGCAGCATTATCCGGCGCAAAAAGTTCAGGTCAAGAAGCTTTCTGCGTATTGAGTAGGATGGAGCAGGATGGAGGAGACAGGAGTCTGATAGCTGATTTTTGACTCCTGATTCTTGACTCCTGCAATTTGATATGCTCTCATTTGCGGGGTTGAAAAAGCGTGCCTTTTTTCTACGGGCTGTACGCGAATTTTTTCAGTCCCGTACCTACCTTGAAGTTGATACCCCTGTTCGTCTTCCTGTTCTTATTCCAGAAGCTGAGATCGTTCCGCTCCAATCTGAAGACTGGTTTCTACAAACCTCTCCGGAAATGTGCATGAAGGGGCTGCTGGCTCGAGGATGTCCCAGGTTGTTTCAGATCTGTTCCTGTTTTCGCAAGGGCGAAAAGGGACGGTTGCACCAGGAAGAGTTTACCATGCTTGAGTGGTACCGGATTGGCTGGGGCTACCAGGAGCTGATGACGGAATGTGAGGAGATGATCCAGGCGGTGGCAGAACGATTGTCCTCTGTAATGGATTTACCCTCTTTTGGGAGTAAGCTGTCATCACCCTGGCTCCGCTTGACGGTGGAAGATGCCTTTCAGCAGTATGGGAAAATCTCAGCAGAGAAGGCGGTACAGTGCGGCCTGTTTGATGAAATACTGGTGGAAAGGGTGGAGCCTGAACTTGGCTGGGATCAGCCAGTGTTCCTCTATGATTACCCGGAAAAACTGGCATCACTGGCTCGCTTGCGAGCGGATAACCCGGCAGTGGCAGAGCGGTTTGAGCTTTATATCTCGGGGGTGGAGCTTGCCAACGGTTTTTCTGAGCTGACGGATCCAGACGTGCAGCGGCAGCG
>DAOVTM010000441.1 GCA_030633145.1 Desulfobulbaceae bacterium | reverse complement strand
TGAGAATTCCCATGTTATATCAGCAGCTCAATCATCTCTCGGACGAGGAAAAGAATAAAGCCATTTACCTGCGCGCCGACCGTGAAGTTACGTATGGGAAGGTCGTCAAAACCATGGCCGCAATCAAACGAGCCGGTTTTGACAAGCTGGGCATGGTAACCCTGCCGGATGAAAAAGAAGAATAATTTTTATAGACAAACATTATATTATTAACTAATTTTGTCTCACAATAAAACAGAGGATATTTTGAACGGTTTACATTACGACGACTGGCACCAGTTCCAGGAACTCCGTGGTGACGACACGTGCTGGAAATGGCCCCTTAATATTGCTATCATTTTTCATATTGCTATTTTTGCCGGAGCCGCTATCCTGCCAGATATAATAGAGCGCAAGCCGCTGCTGGATGATTACGTTACCGTGGATCTCATCTCCATGCCTGAGCCGCCAGCCGCCGCACCAGTTGCAACACCACCGGCTCCGCAGCAGGCAGCCAGGACAGCTGAACCTGTGCAGCCGATACAACCGGTTTCAGCACCTGCACCGGTGCCGGTAGTTGAGCCGGAAGTAGTTGAGATTCCGACACCGATTCCGACACCTATAGAACCGGATATTATCGAACCGGATATTATCCCGGAACCGGCAGCCCCGGCAGAACCGATTTCCCTCACACCGGTCAAGAGAAAAAAACGTATCGCCAAAGATACCCGGTTAGCAACAGAAAAAAACCGGGAGAAACAAAACAAAATCCTGCTGGAAAAAAAATTAGCGCAACAAAAAGCAGCCCGGAGACGCGCTGAACAGACCCGAAGAGACAAGGCTCTGGCAAACGCAAAGCGAGAACAGGTACAGCTGGAACAGGCTGAAGCAGATGCCATACGTAACCTGAAAGCAAGGCGGCAACTGGCTGCACAGATCCAGGCCGCCGGAGCCGGTACTCCAACCACAACCAGGTCAAGCGGTGCAACCGGTAACGGACAACAGAGTTCCCTTATCACAAAACAGTATCTCTCCTCCCTGCATGAAAGAATCAGCCGCTTCTGGATATTGCCGGAAACACAGAGCTGGAACCGCAGCCTGGAAACGGTCATGCTGCTGACCATTGCTCGAAGCGGTGCGATCATCAACATGGAGGTTGAGCGATCTTCCAGCGACATGGGATTTGACCAAGAAGCGAAAAAGACCATTCTCAAGGTGAAGGCGGAACCTATGCACCCTTTTCCCGCCCTGATGCAACAGCCTTCCATCAAGGTACGGCTGCGTTTTACCCCGGCAGAATTGGCAGCAATGTAAAAGATTTTTTACCTCTCGAATATGAATATGAGATTAACGTATTTCAAACAACCATGCACAACACCATGAAACAACAAATATTTAATAGAAAACAAGCTGTTACTCTCCTGCTGATGTTCCTCTCAAGCCTGATGGCAATCTCCCAGGCAGTAGCTGAGCCGGTCTATAACCTTGATCTCTCAGCCTCGGAAGTTCGCAAAATAGTGGTCGCAGTACCGCCCTTTATCGATGGGGCTACCAATCAGGCGACAAAAACAGGCAGGGAAGTAAGCAGTCTGCTGGCTCGCGCTCTGGAATTTCACGGCTTTATCCAAATTGTTGATCCAGCCAGGTACCAATCCAATCCGACCCCAGACTGGGCTGCCATTGGCACTGATTATGTGGTGCGTGGCAAGATAACTACCAACGGGGGAGACCTGTCCATTGAGGGTAGCCTGTACGATGTGATCGCCAACAAACCTCTCCCGGGAAGAAGGCTCAAAGGGGCTGAAAGCCAGCAGCAAGACATGACCCTGCGCCTTGCCGATGGCATGATAGGGGAGTTTACCGGTACCCCCGGTATCAGCAGGTCTAAAATCGCCTTTATCTCAGACCAATCTGGCCGCAAGGAGGTGTATCTCACCGATGTACTCGGTCAGAGCGTTCGCCAGGTCACCCGCCATAATCACCTCTGCGTATCACCCCGCTTCACCCCGGACGGACGTGACCTTGCCTACTCCTCCTACCACCGGGGCAACCAGAACCTCTACATCACCGACCTCAGCCAGTCCAAGGTGACCAGAGCCTTGTCACGGAGAAACGGCATGAACCTGGCTCCGGCCTTTTCACCTGATAACAGAACCATGGTGGTGACCCTGAGCAAGAACGGCAGCCCGGATCTCTTTCTTATGGATCGAAAGGGTACGATCCTTGAACAGCTGACCAGGCGTACCGGAATTAATGTCTCCCCGGCCTTTTCCCCGGATGGTAATTCACTGGCCTTTGTTTCCGACCGTAGTGGGCGGCCCCAGATATATATAATGGACATGCAAAGTAAACAGACCCGCCGCCTGACTCTGCAGGGCAAGGAAAATGCCGAGCCTTCCTGGTCACCCAAGGGGGATTTGATCGTTTACACCAGCCTGGAAAGCGGACATACACAAATCAACACCATCTCTGTCCAGGGAGGCAACCCTGCCCGCATCAGCTCCGGGTATGGTGATTTTGAATCACCAACCTGGTCCCCGGACGGAAGGCAGATCTCCTTTTCAAGAAAGCGCAATGGACACCAGGAAATATGTGCCATCTATATAAACAGCAAAAAGATACGCACCCTCTTTACACTCAAGGGAAACCAGTCCTATCCGCGCTGGTCACCCGGTGTGAAATAAACGGACGTGAATCCTCACAACTCAAAACTCACAACTCAAGCCTCTTGAGGACTCCCATGAAAGTACTACGAAATATTTTGATTGCCGGTTGCTCCACCCTGCTTCTCTGCCAGTGCGCAAGCCAGAGTGATGTCCAAAAACTCAACCGTCAGCTCCGTTCGGTGAATATGAAAGTGGATGAGGTTAAAACCACTACCAGCAGCCAGATGCAGAAAGGGCGTGCCAACTCGGTGAATCAGCTTGATACGGTTGCCGAAGAAACCAGACAGTTGCAGGTACTCACTGAAGAAAATAAACAGGTTTACAACCGATCCCAGGAGGTAAATAATCAAAAATTTGCCCAGTTGTTTGCATCCATGGAGCAGATGCGCATGGAAAACGAACAGAAGATGAAGCAGCTTGAATACCGGATGGAACAGCTTGCCGGCAGCCTTCAGCTGGTAAGTAAGGCAAAGGTTCAGGAGGCAGAACGAAAGGCAAAAGCGGCTACCCGGAGAGCGGAAGCGGCCAGGAAAAAAACGGCCATGGCGACCAATAGAACCATCCATGCCCGCAGTTCTGGTGCTGCACCGGTAACGGTAACTCCGTTATCAAAAAAGGTGCGGCAGAGCAACGGTTCCGTT
>DAOVTM010000084.1 GCA_030633145.1 Desulfobulbaceae bacterium | reverse complement strand
GCTTTCTCCGGCAACATAAATCTTTACGGTAAGAGGTGGGTTCGGTGTGGGTGTTTTTGTTGCGGCAGCCAGAATCGGCGGCATGGTAAGGAGCAGGCTGCTTTTTTGAGGGCTGTTTTGAGAGGGAACCTGGCCGGAATCGGGATCGATCATCAGGGAGGAAACATCAACCCACAATGTTTATGGGAATACCGATTTTGACATTATTCCAAGTACCTGAACCAAAATCAGGATGTAATCCGGTATTCGCCCCAATGGTGTTAATCATTGCGTCTGAATTTGCAGCCACAGGCAGGGTATCAACACGGGCATTCCAGATGTTATCCTGGGGCAGGATTTGACATCCGGCCAGGGTGGCGGCATGTCCATTATTTGAGACTAAGCTGAAGAAAATGACGATTAGATAAACAATGCAGCATTTCATAACGTCTCCTTTTTTTAATGAAAACTAATTGGTACGCATTTTAAATGGATCATCTCAACAGTAAATAATTAACAGCCGGTAGAAACCGGCTTTCTGCCTTCTCTAGGTTCCAATAGTTCCCTGACATCACCAGCAGGCAGAGTAGATTGATGGTGTCTTCAAAATAATCTTCAGGTGTGGTATATATCAGGTTATAGAGGTTGTTCAGATAGACTTGATGTGCCGGAGTTGTCATCAAAGCAACGCCAAAAGGAGCGGCAAAAAATGTGGAAAAATAGTTGCCAATCATGGTTCCGTCTAACGAATAACCGCCTTTAATGGACGATGGATCTCCTCCAGTGCTATCCTCAATCCAGTTAGCCAATTTTTGTGCCTGAAGCTTTGAAGTTCCATTATTGCTGAGCAGGGCATCAACTCCAATACGAAAAGGAACCCGTCCGGCATTATAATAATACTTGTCGTCCTCGTCTCCTTCAAGAAAGGGAATATTCACAGGTTGGGGGCTGTTGTTACTGCCTGAGACGGGTTCAATAAAATCAGGTACCAATCCTGTTGTGGGATTCCATGTTTGTATGGTTGAGATGGAATCCAGGACGGCATTATAAACCGTCAGCCAGTCACCATCGCCGCTTGCCTGATGATAGGCACGGAAATGAGACGGCATATAATCCGAAGGGCGGTTGGTGTATTGGTTATAATATTCATCAGTTGGATCGGTATTGTAAGGATCATACGGATCGACCCAGTCTCCCAGCATGGGTAGATGACTATCCGGGCCGATGGTGGATTCCTTGATTGCAGTAATCATGGTACGAGCTTCGGACAGGTAGTTTATCTGTCCCGGTTCTCCCGTGCTGCCCCATTGGGCATCGGCCAGGAGCAGAGCAAAAGCAATATCGGCATCCCCATCAAACGCACTGTCGTTGCCACTCGTGCCTATTGGTACCTTCCATGTCATTAAACGAGTATCGATACCGCTTGGATTGGCTTGCACAAAGTAGTACAACCCGTCAAATATTGCTTTGGCATTTGGGTCAAATCCTGCCATGAGGGCAAAGATGATCATGCCGTATCCCTGTCCTTCGGATACGGTGTTGGCCCTGTCTGAACCATTGGCAATATCCATCGCAATCCGGTATCGAGCAGGTAAAGGAGCAGAGACCTGAACAAGAAATCTTGTTTTCCAGCCGGTATAAAAAACAGCCACATCATTATCTAGCTGAGCCTGGGTACGGTGATTCGGTTTGATTGTCCCGGTTGCGTAAGTTATATGCTGGGGAAACGGTCGTGCCGCCGTTCCAGAGGCGATTTGAACATTTATCAAGAGTATGATACTGAAAAAAATCACCGGATAGAGTAGAGATACCTTCATGCTGTTTCTCCTGTTAGACAGAGGACATTAATCACCTGCCAGTTGACGATTGAACCAGTAGTATCTATTGTTAGTATATACAATAAACAGGTAGGAGATCAAGGGGAAAGCCGTTTCCTCGCTCTTAACTCTTCAATTTAAAGATGGAACTGTTCACAAATGTTGACTATCCGCTGTGCTGCCTGCAAACGCAAACTCTGGAAGTATGACAAGATCGGCCCTGGGGAAGTGCTGCGCTGCCATAAAGACCGGATCAAAAGGATGTTTGATCCGGTCATCGGCGATGAAGGGCGGATTTACTGTTGCTGTGGCAAGGATATCGGAATCGATAAGGGCAGCTTTTACAAGATGATAGCTAAGGCTTTCACCTATAAGGGGACAAAGAGAAGCAAGTGATCCTCTGCCTGTTCTTTAGAAATACGTTTAATAGATACCGTGTCCGTCCAGATAGTGAATATTATCTTCAGCAAAACGGGCAAGATTTTCCAGACCCCGATCCCGGGCTCCGGCATCATACGTTGCCTGCTGCTGTGCGGCATTGGTATTTTGTCTGGCATAAAACCGCTGCCGCTCATTAAAGGTCTCTGTCCAGGTTTTATACTGATCCATGATCATTTCTTTGATAGCACCTTGTTTCTGTAACTCGGCAATTTTTTTGTTTATTGCCGGTAAATGTTGAACGAGGGGAGATTTTTTGGAGATTGCAAAATGGAAATGCTGCCTGGTGACCGGGGTGTCAAGGATTTCGATCTTGCCTTCAGCGTGCAGCAGCTTGGCATAGATGACTGCCGGGTACAGGTCAATGATTAAATAGTCAGCCAGGTCTTCGGATAACAGCCTGAAGGCTCGCTCATAAGGAGTATAGGTAAAATCCAGTTCCTTTTTGATAAAGGCATCAAACTCTTCCCCAAAGCTTTCCCCTGTATTGGCAACCCCTTTTTTTCCTTTCAGATTGTTCCATGACGAGAGCGGGAATTTGTCCCCTTTTTTTACTACAATCACCACTGGACTCACCATATAGGGTATGGAAAAATCCATAGTGACGGCACGTTCGGAATTCTTATATGCTGAAACAATAAGGTCAATATCGCCACTTTTGGCCTTGTCCTGCACTTGCTGCCAGCTACCGACCGGCTCTATGGTGAAGGGAACCTTAAGCTCTGTCAGGATTTGTGCTGCCAGGGCAGGGGCTGCGCCGGTGAGCTTTTTCGATTTTTCCCAGCAGATGGGCGGGCCGTCCGGGGTGCCGGAAACGCGAACTGGATCTGCTGCCTGGGCTTGCAGCGCAGTGAGCAGCAGAGCGAACAGGATGAGTGGTACGGTGGTGAGTCGCATGGTAATTCCTCGGTGATGGTTGATTGATAAAAGTGTGAAAAATAGAAAGAACAGCAAGAAAAGTAAAAAAAATCTGGTTCCCAGATAAGCGCAGACTTCGAGCTGGAGCTTAGGAACCAGATTGTGCGAAAAGTGTCAACTATCAAATGAAGGATGCCAAAAAAATAAACAAAAAGCAAAAAATTAAAAAGAGAGAACAGAGCCGGGTAGCAGGCAGTGGCTATACACATTTTGCGGATCTCGGTTGGCGAGAAAATCATAACCAGGCAGGAAACGGCTGATAAGGGAATGTGCCATTTCGCTGACAGAGAGATTACTTCCTGCCAGGGCAGCCCTGGCTGCACCTATGCTTTTCAGGAACTGTTCCGCCTTGCTTGGCGGTTCCTGGTAATAAAAGCCGCTGTCCGGCGGCAACCCGGCCATCTCTGCGGCAGCAGCAACGGCATCCTCCAGAGTACCGATCTCATCCACCAGACCAAGCTCAAGGGCTGTGGCTCCGTCCCAGACCCTTCCCTGGGCAATCCGTTTGACCTGCTCGGTGGTCATATTCCGACCCTGGGCAACAATATCAATAAACTGTTCATAGCCGTACTCCACCCTGGTCTGGATGGCGTTTTTAAGATTTTCCGGCAGGGTTCTGGTGGGATTACCGCTCCCGGCCAGGTTAGTGGTGCCGATTCCGTCACTGAATATCCCGATCCGGGCGAGCGAGTTTTCCACAGTGGGGAAGGCACCAAAGATGCCGATGGATCCGGTCAGGGTAGCACTGGAGGCAAAGATCTTATCAGCATCAGCGGAAAACCAGTAGGCCCCGGAGGCGGCCATGGAACCCATGGAGATAACCAGGGGTTTTCCCGTCTTCTCTTTCAGGAGCAGCAGCTCCTGGCGGATAATTTCAGAGGCAAAGGCACTGCCGCCGCCGCTGTCAACCCGCAGCACCACGCCCTTGACCTGATCGTCTTCACCCAGTTCACGAATAATTGAAGACAGGGTCTTTGAGCCGATCTGACTCTTTGTTCCAGTACCGTAAATGATATTTCCCTGGGCAACGATGATCGCTATACCCTTATCGCAATCCTCCGGGGAGAATTCCTTACTGACTCCTGTCAGGTAGTCATTGAAGTCAATCCGCTTGAAACTGGTACCGGCATCATTTGCACCCACCAGATTGATCAGGTATTCCCGGATTGCGGCTCTGGTCTTGACCCCGTCGATGAGGCCGTTGTTCATGGCCATCTTCGCACTGTTGCCACCGGCATATTTAATATTGATTGCCAGGTTGTTGACCGCCTGGGTTACAGCCCGCACAGGCAGGCCGCGGTTTTTGGCAATATCAGCGCAAAAGCCATCCCAGAGACTGGTCAGCCATTGACCATTTGCCCTTTTTGCCTCAGGTGACATATCATTGCGGATAAACGGTTCCAGGAAGGATTTATAGGTACCCACCTTGAAGATATGAAAATTGATGGAAAGCTTGTCCAGCATATCCCGCATGTAGAGACGAAAGATGCCAAACCCCTGCAGGTTCACCGAACCCATGGGGTTGAGATAGATCTCATCACTCCAGGATGCGAAATAATACTGTTTCTGATCAAAGCTGTCCCCAAAGCCAATGACCACCTTGCCGCTTTGTTTAAAGAACTCGATTGCCGCGCCAATATCCTGTAACTGGTTTAAACCGGCTCGCTCCAGCGAGTCTGGAGCCACTACCAGCAGCTTGATGCGGTCATCTGAGGCTGCGGCCCGAACACCGTCAATAATATCCTGCAGGAGCAGTTCCTCTTGCTGCGGTATCTCGGCGATCTTGTTCAGATAGAGCGTGAATGGATCCACTGGAGATCGTTTTTCTACAATGATCCCTTTGGGAGCCAGTACCAGGGCGGATCCATCCGGAATGACAGGTTCCGGGCTAACCTGTTCCTCCATAAAGAAGGCGGCAGCTATAACCATTGCCAGCCCGGAAAGGAGAAAAAGACCGATCACCATGGTGGCTGCACCGGTCATGAGTTTCCAGATTATACGAAGAATCTGGTAGCTGACTTTGAGCATCTGTTTCACTTGTTCATTAACTCCGGTTGCGTTGCCTGGTATCTGCAGGTTCTATAGGACTCACATATATATGATGCGGAATTGTTCATAATAATACAAAAGGAACAATTTATCAAGAAAAGAGATGATACCAGCCCGATTTCTATAGTATTGATTTTGAATGGTTTATATGGAATAAGAGTGCTGAGTGACAGGAGAAGGATGTTGTGGTACCCCTGCCAGAGTTTGACAGGGATGGAGAGAAGAAAAACATTTAAAATAAACGGATAGCCTGAATAGTGGTAATGGTTACGTTTTTTCTTGCCTTGACCGGTTGTAACAGGTAAAACATTGAAAACGAAATGCAGAAATAAATAGAGACCATATTATTTAAGAAATAAAAAATTCAGCAAAAGGGGTGATTATGTTTGCAGGCAGGCGATGGGCGATTTTGGCAATGTATATGCTGACCCTGGGGATGATTATTCAGTTAACGGGCTGCGCAGACTCCAGGCAGTATGGAGCTGTTCATTTTAAATCCATGCCCCAGGGCGCAGAAGTGGTTAATCTGAAAGATGATGCCACCCTGGGGATGACTCCGGTGGTGGTAACCTGGGAGGGAAAGGAAGGCGAACCGGAATATGTGACTGTGGAGTTTGTCAAAAAAGGATATTACCGGGAAATCACCTCCTTCTGGGTCAATACTCGTCATGATGATCGAGAAGCTGCCGCTACTGAGCCGCAGCCTGTCTCCGTTGAATTGGAGCAGAGGAAATAAGAGACTGGAAAAACAAAAGTGGATAATATATGAATAATAAAAGAATATATATGAATAATAAAAGAATAGATTTTCTGAAAAAAGCAGTAATTCTTCTGGCTGGTTCTCTGTTGCTGGCAACTGCGACCGGTTGTGCCAAGACCAAAAACGTGCAGTTCAAGATCAACTCCCAGCCTGAGGGATCCCATGTGGTCTTCAGCATGAGCGGCAAGAAGGTAGAGAGTTCAGGAGAGGAGTTTTACCTTGGTCATACCCCGCTTCGTGGTGTTCGTCAGCTGAATGAAAGAAAGATTGAAGGTGCCAGCAAGATTACCCTCAAGGTTATGCACGCTGGCTACTACGACCAGATCCGTGAATGGGATGGCCGTTCCTTCTGGGATGAGGCTGTGGAGAAGGGTGTTATTTACTGGACTCCAAAATTGATTCCCCAGACATCTCATAAGTAACAGTCATGCTGATTAACGGAACACCATATCGATCCATCTGGCGGACTGATGAGGGTCGGGTGAAAATCATTGACCAGACCAGGCTGCCCCATCGTTTTGAGACTGTCCAGTTACAAACCGTAGAGGACGCAATCACTGCAATCAGCGACATGCTGGTACGCGGTGCGCCATTGATTGGTGCGACTGCCGCCTACGGGGTCTGTCTTGGTATAGTTGGAGACTGTTCCGACAACAGGCTGGAAACGGTCTGTGAAGGGTTGACAGCGGCTCGGCCTACTGCGGTAAATCTGCGTTGGGCTGTGCAGCGGATGCAGGCAGTGCTTGCCCCTCTACCCCCCGTTGAGCGGCTGGCAGCGGCATGGCTGGAGGCTGAGGACATTAATGAGGAGGATGTTCGGGCAAATGAATCTCTGGGTGAGCATGGCCTGGGATTGATTCGGAAAATTTATGAAGAGAAAAATCAACCGGATCAGCCAGTCAATATCCTCACCCACTGCAACGCTGGCTGGCTGGCAACCGTGGACTGGGGTACGGCCCTTGCTCCCATCTATAAGGCTCATGCAGCGGGAATCCCTGTCCATGTCTGGGTGGATGAGACCCGGCCCCGCAATCAGGGAGCTCATTTAACCGCCTGGGAACTGGTAGGCGCAGGCATTGATCACCACCTGATTGTTGACAACAGCGGCGGTCATCTCATGCAGCAGGGGCAGGTTGATCTCTGCATCGTGGGTACGGATCGTACTGCTGCCAATGGTGATGTCTGCAATAAGATCGGTACCTATTTAAAGGCCCTGGCAGCTATGGATAATAAGGTTCCATTTTATGTGGCTCTGCCTGGCTCCACTGTGGACTGGACCCTGGACAGCGGAGATCTGATCCCCATTGAAGAACGGGGTGAGGATGAGGTGTTACAGGTATTCGGCAGACAGGCTGACAGCGGGGTAGGGTTAGAGTTAGGGCAGGTGTCCATTGCCCCGGAACAGACCAGAGCAGCCAATCCAGCCTTTGATGTTACTCCGGCTCGACTGGTGACCGCACTTATTACCGAACGTGGGGTGTGTACAGCGAGCAGGGAAGGGCTGTTGTCTTTGTATCCTGAATCTGCTCAACCTTGAAAGCGGATGTTACCTTGTCATGTTACCTTATCAGGTTACCACCGGACAGTTCAACTCTACGGGTAGAGAAATGGTAAAACTGGTACCTGAGTCCGGGGTCGAGTTGACCTCAATAGTACCGTTCATTCTAGAGACCAGTTTATAGGAAACCGCAAGACCCAGGCCGGTTCCTTCCCCCACATCCTTGGTGGTAAAGAAAGGGTCAAAAATCCGTTCAATGATTTCCGGTTTGATGCCTGTGCCGGTATCAGAAAACATAAGGATGATTGTTTCCTGCTCATCGTCCAGGCCGCTGCTTACCTCAAGACTGCCCCCGTCAGGCATGGCCTGGATACTGTTGAGGCTGATGTTCATTACAATCTGCTTGACTGCCTCAATGTCAATGCAGTAGCTGGAGGGTAATTGCAAGTCCAGTTTCAGCTCAATTTTATTTAACCGGTATTCCAACAGGTCAAAACATTCGTGAATGACCTGATCAATATCCCCTTTACGTAGCTGAAGCGGATCTGTCCGCCCGAAGTTGAGCAGTTGCTGCATGGTCTGTTCCACCCGTCGTAATCCCTTATCAAGCAGAGGCAGATATCGCTTATGCAGAGCCGCATTGTTCGGAGATGCCTGCATGGATCGTACGCAGTTGAGCATCCCGCCCAGGGGATTGTTGACCTCGTGGGCAATGCCGGCTGTGAGTTGTCCCAGGGAGGCAAGTTTTTCATTGCGAAATGCCTGTTGATGTACTTGGGCAAGCTCCTGACCAGTCTGATCCAGGCGGGAACAGAGCTGCGCAAAGCTGGTGGAGAGTTCGCCTATCTCGTCAGAGGTCTGCGGCAGGTCATCAGGTGAGTAGTTGTCTGGATAGGATTCCATAGACCTGGACAACCGGTCAATGGGCTTTGCAACCAGGGCTGAAAAGAGCAGGTAAAGGACCAGGGAAACAATGGTTATGGAGATCATGCCAAAGATGAGGATGGAGCGGTTGTTTCGGGCAATGGTCTTGTCCGCCCAGATAACAGGTACTGAGATGGACAGAGCCCCCCGGATATCGCCCTCGCTGTATCCGTGCCGGGCATGGCACTCTATACATGATTTCTCTGCGGTCAAGGGGGCGACATAACGGAGAATGCGACCGTTATCATTGGTTATCTTGACGATTTCAGTGACACCCTTCTCAAAGAGTTCCAGGCTGTTTTTTTCAAATTCATCCGGCGCATTTTCCGGGTTAACCGGTTTCAGGCTGGTTACCCTGAAACAGCAGAAACCTGATTGAGCCGCATATTCGGAAAGTTCTCTGGTAACCATGGCTGGATTGCGCATCACCAGATTTGAGCCTGACTTAGATTCTATCACTGGATTGCGCAGAAATGGGTTTGCCTTGACACTATCTGATTCAAGCACAAAGAGTCCATGATGGTCAGCGACCCATTGCCGGGTCAGCAGGATCTGTTTATGGAGCATTCGCGCCTGCTGTTCCGCCTGTTCGAGTACCAGATGATTCTGGACAATAGAAAAGTAGAAGATGAGAATGCCATAGGAGATGGTGAGAATGCCACCAATGGCAAGGATAAATTTGAAACGAAGTTTCATGGACACCTATGCGCTAAGTCAATAGTATGAACGTTTATTCTGTCACCCCATGGTAACACAGTTATTGCGGAATTGCTACCAATAGGTAACGGAAAATATCCCTTCACCGGTAATGTGCTAATAATAATATAAAAAAGGATGGAATGATAATTGCATTTGAATCCATGTTGTTATTAAGTTTCGGCATCCTTCATATAGAGTGGAAACCAGTTCACTTTTTTCTCGTGCCAGCATCGTATGGTGCGCACAGCATACCCTGTCAGCTAGCGAACAATGATAAACAACAGGATACAATCAGGCAGCAGGAAAAGGACAAAAGTCTGGCTGCTCTGTTGCGGGTTTCTGGGAGCCTCCCTCTTGTTTGTTTTCTTAAGCTCAGGCTATATGCTGACCACGGGCAATAAAGATGGCTACTGTGTCAGCTGTCATGTGATGGTTCCCTTTTGTGACTCCTGGCAGCGTTCCCTGCACGGAGGTAATAATAGAACCGGGGTCGTTGCCCAGTGTATCCAGTGCCATCTGCCCCACGATGGTCTCCTTCATTTTGCGACCGCAAAAATATATCATAGAGGGCGTGAGTTTATCCGTAATCTTTCCATTAACGGCAAACGGTTTGACTGGTCAGGGAATGCTGTTAAAAGAAAGAGCAGTTTTACCTACGATTCCGGTTGCCTCTCCTGCCATCAGAACTTTAAACCGGTGAGCCTGTCCAGGGAAGGAGTTATGGCTCATAACCGCTATCAGCTTAATCCCGAATCCCACCCCTGTACCAGCTGTCATGCCCATGTCGGTCACTTGAACCCCATGGTAGCTGCTGAGAAGTTCTTTTTTACCCCACCTGTAGGGAAATAATTTTTAAAAAGTTTTAAAAATGTAGTTTGGGCATCCCTTGGTCTCAACGATGCATAACCGCAGACCGCGTAAAAAATCGTTTGTTTATTTCTAACAGTGAAAACCTTGCCCTCTGGGCAAGGTCAGAGATCAGTGGCTTTGCCATCTGATCAACAGTTTTAGTAAGAATTGCTTGAGTTACTTGCATTGACACCTCAATAAAAACTCTTTGCAAAACTGAACAATGGTAATGAACAGATTGATTTTATATGGAAAATTATTGATTTAAATGTAACGTAATCTTGTTTTGTTTGCGATCTCTTGTGACAACTGTTTTTGCGTGTTACAGGTGGTTCAACACACAAGGTGATAGTCTGTGAAGTACCAGAAGGAAAGACTATTTTGATAAACAAGTGTGCTTTATTAAGTAAAGCTGATGTAATGGAAGAGGATGTCGGTTTTTTATTTTAAGGCCGAAGATCTAACCCGATGGGAAGAGGCGGTGAACGGGATCTATAAGCAGCAATTTGAATTAGATCTCAATGGTAATGAAGGGAGCCATCAATATCTCCTGACAATTGAACATCGCCCAGAAAAAAATCAGGTCAGAATCGGAAGTGAAAAATTCCTGTTCGACTGGTCAAGATCAGGTGATGGAGTTGAATAATGCGCTCCGGGAGGTGATAGGCGACTTTGATTATCTTCGATTAAGAGAGGCTGGTGAAGGAAAAATCCTGGCCGTACGTTTTACGGGAGGCCGGGAATACAAGTTTAATGAGTTATCCGATGGGCAGCGAATGTTGAAAGCTCTCTATACGTTACTGCATTGCCTGCCGGAAGGGGGCGCAATTTTGTGTGTAGATGAATCTGAAAATTTCCTTGCCTTTTCTGAAATACAACCATGGCTGGATGAGCTGGATGATTGCTGCACCGAAGGTTCCCATCAGGTACTCCTGATATCACATCATCCCCGACCCATTAATTTTCTGGCAGCGGATGCCGGACTGTGGATGGATCGAGCCGGTATTGATCAGCCGAGCCGTATCAGTCCGATAAGAAGTGAAGGACAGGGTATTTCCATTGCTCAGCTTGTCGAGCGTGGTTGGATTTACGATGCGTAAAACTCGGGCGGTTATCCTCTGTGAAGACAGGGCGCATTACCATTTTATCCGAGCGTATTTTGTGGCAAGAGGCTGGAATAAGTAGGTGAACATAATTAATCTAACATTTTATAGGCAATACCTTCGCCAATTTTTCAGACCCGTAGGTTGGTCTGAGTTTTACGAAGCCCAACAAAATACAGGCAACCCGTAAATGCCGGGTCTCGATGTCTCGCAGGCTCGCTTATCGGTAATACTCAACCCAGCCTACATTAAAATAAGGTCTGCAAAGAGCGAATCGTATTTAAATTAGAGAATAATAAAATCAATGAGTTGTAACCTCTTGAATATCTATTGCTCAATCGTCATTT
>DAOVTM010000375.1 GCA_030633145.1 Desulfobulbaceae bacterium | reverse complement strand
CGAATCAGGATGGTTGAGATGCTGCACCACCGCATTTGGATTAAAAACCATAAGATGTCCCTGAGCCGCCATCCGGTAGGAGAGTTCAGTGTCCTCATTATTGGCAACTGGAAAGGCGGTGTCAAAACCACCAACGGTTTGGAACTTTTTCCGCCTGAAAGCGGCAGAATAGGTATCAACCATGTCAATGGATACACACCGGGACAGCATCTTGAATCGTTCTGCGAATTCCAGCTGACAGAAACGGGCAACAATGGATCGTTGTTCAGTACGATAGGCTCCTTTAACTGCTGTAACCTCGGATTTGGTAAAGGGAAGAGCCATCTGCTCAAGCCAGTCCCGGTTCACTATACAGTCTGCGTCCGTGAAAAAGATCAGTTCTGCCCCTGCCAGTTCAACCCCCTTATTGCGGGCCGCTGCCGGGCCAGAATTTTTCTGATGATAACAGGTCACGGAAAGCTGTCTGGCAATTTCCGCAGACTGATCTGTGGAACCGTCATCAACAACAATGATTTCGTAGAGCTGCCGTGCAACAGACTGTTGCTCCAGAGCCAGCAGGCAGCGGGACAGGGTCTGTTCTCCGTTATATACCGGCACGATGATACTGTATTTGTACTTGAGCATATCAGTCATAAGATGGGCGCAGACATTGGTGGACAGACCGCCATAAAAAAACAACATTACAGATTTTACCCGTTCTGCTATAGTAGTTTCATACTGAGTAAAAATCCAACCTGCAAGATAAAATACCACACTCATTCACAATGGACAACCTTCAGCAAAAAACAGATTCCGACCTGACCGCTCCTGAAAAAGAATCCTCCCGAAAAAAATGGCAGCAGACCCTGCAGGTATGGACCCATCCCAGGGTCATCACCATGCTCTTTCTCGGTTTTTCAGCGGGTGTTCCCATCCTCCTGATCTTCTCCTCCCTCTCCCTCTGGTTGCGTGAGGCTGGAGTAAGCCGTTCCGCAGTAACCTTTTTCAGCTGGGCCGCTCTGGGCTATTCCTTTAAATTTGTCTGGGCTCCGCTCATCGACACCCTGCCGTTACCATTTTTGACCAGAAAACTCGGCAGAAGACGTAGCTGGCTGCTGGTGGCACAGCTAGCAGTTATTGCCGCAATCTGTCTCATGGCCATGACCAACCCAGCCCTGGGAGAGCAGAGCCTGGTCATGATGGCTCTGGCAGCAGTGATGCTTGGTTTTTCCTCTGCCACCCAGGACATCGTCATTGATGCGTATCGCATCGAATGCGCTGAAAAAGACCTCCAGGCCATGCTCTCCTCAACCTATATAGCCGGGTATCGGATCGGGATGCTGGCTGCCGGGGCAGGAGCTCTCTACCTGGCTGACTGGTTCGGTTCCAGTAAGGATGTCTATAATTACACTGCCTGGCAATACTCCTATTTTGGTATGGCTGCGATCATGCTCATCGGGGTGGCCACCACCCTGATTATCCCGGAACCGACCGTAAACCGAAGGAATTTTGCTTATTCCCCGTCCCATTACCTCCGTTTTCTCCTCCTCTTTGCCTGTTCCGTGGGAGTCTTTATCGGGATGTTTGTTCTCAGCAATACCTCTGTTGACACCCTGGGCAGACTCCCTCTGATGACTAGTGTTGCAGTTGATAATCCGGCAGATGTGGCTGCTCTGGCCACTACCCCTGTGCAGCTATTAAAAAATTTGCTCAGTGAGTTTTTATTCCTGCAGGGAGCTGTTCTCTCCTTTGCGACTGAGGCCATCCGTTTATTGCTGGCTCTCTCCTCTGCCCTGATTGCCGCCTTTATCCTGATGCGTTTAAAGATCGTTGACGGCTCCATGGTCAGCCAGACCTATATCAACCCGGTGGCCGATTTTTTCAACCGCTACGGAATGCAGACTGCCCTGTTACTCCTGGCCCTGATTGGTTTCTACCGAATATCAGATATTGTCCTGGGGGTCATTGCCAATGTCTTTTACCAGGATCTGGGCTTTTCCAAGTCTGTGATCGCCAGTGTGATCAAAACCTTTGGCCTCTTCATGACTCTGATCGGCGGTTTCCTGGGCGGGGTACTGACCTTTCGCTATGGGGTCATCAAGATTCTTTTTCTGGGAGCAGTACTCTCCAGTCTCACCAACCTGCTGTTCCTTCTCCTGGCAACGGTTGGCAACGATGTCACCCTGCTCACCCTGGTTATTGCCGCAGACAACCTCAGCGCGGGGATTGCCACCACCGCCTTTGTCGCCTTCCTGGCCAGCCTGACCAATATTTCCTTCACCGCTGTCCAGTACGCGATCTTCAGCTCACTGATGACCCTGCTGCCCAAGCTGATCGGCGGCTATTCCGGTACCATGGTCACCTCCTGGGGGTATGAGTGGTTTTTCCTGATGACAACCTTGGCTGGAGTACCGGTGTTGCTGCTGATCTGGCTTGCTGGCAGGCGGTTGAAGTGATTTACTGGTTGCTGCTGTTGCTTCGTTTGAACGGATACGGATGAATACCGGAACAGGGGCTGGGCAGACTGATCCCTGGTTAAGCATAAGAGCTGAGGGGGCTATTGACCTGATCCGCGACCTGCTTGCACAGGACGTTCAGGTTCGTATCCAGGTCTCGGGTATGTCCATGCGACCGTTTCTGCACGGGGATGAAACACTCGTCCTTGCCGCACTGAAATTGCGGAAACCGAGCATTGGTGATCTCCTCCTCATTGTTGACAAGACCGGTTCCCCTCTGGTGCATCGTCTTGTCAGGATTCGTACCCGCAAAAGAGGAACCCTCTTTCCTCGTTCCCACGCTCCAGCGTGGGAACGGATTTAGGATGCTCCTGCGTCCTGCACCCTTAGCTGGAGTGGCAAATTAAGGTTCCCATGCTCCAGCATGGGAACCAGTAGGCTATCAGATGTTTCCATAATTTAAGGCAGTTGCCGTGAATAATATATTGGGACAGATCTTAATTGGTGACAGCTATATATTCACGATAGGACGAGTGATAAAACGCTCTTTGTTATTGACTAAAGAAGCCAGCTAACCTATGCTTCAACATAGGCCATAATATTTCATGCTAGAGGCAAGGATGCAGACAGAACGACATGTACGGTTGTCCCGAAACCGACGCAACCAGGCAGTGAGAATTCCCAGAGAATTTGAGTTGTCCGCAAATGAGGCTGTTATCCGTAAAGATGGCACCAGGCTGATAATAGAGCCGGTACCTAAAAAGAGTTTACTTGATTTATTGTCAGCTTGGGATTCAATGGAAGAGGATTTTTCTGAAATCAAGGATTCTCCAGTCCAGGCAGAGGATATTTTTTAATATGGAACCTGCCTCTTTCTGCTGGACACCAATATTCTGTCTGCTCTCATCAAGCAGCCGACTGGCAGGGTTGCCGGAAAAATTGCAGCACTTGATGCGAAAACAAAATGTTGTACAAGTATGATTGTTGCCTGTGAGTTACGTTACGGAGCCAGGAAAAAAGGTTTTTCAGCCCTTACGGCAAAGGTTGACCAGCTACTTGATACCATAGCTGTGCTTCCGCTGAATGAGAATATACTGTCATATTATGCTGAAATCAGAGTGGCGTTGGAACGTGCAAGCCAACCTATAGGGAGCAATGATTTATTGATCGCCGCTCATGCCCGTGCTGAAGGTTTGACGGTCATCACGGCCAATATAAAAAAGTTTACACGGGTTCCTGATCTTCAGGTTGAGAACTGGCTGGAGAAATAGTAAGAGAGAACGATGCTGTCAGGTTTCTTTCTTTCGACCTCGGGTAGAGAGAAGATTATGTTTACTATAACACAACCATCTTCAAAGGTTTGTGTGCCAACTATTGGCATCCTTCATTTTCCGGTTGACACTTTTCGGACAATCTGGTTCCCAAGCTCCAGCTTGGGAACCAGGAACATTGTGGAAGCAATGTATTACCAAAAATGTCAACTACTTTTCGCCTGTAATGAAGGATGCCCAACTATTTCTTGATGTCTCAGCAAATTAAAGTTTTGTGATAATTATTATCGACCGAAATTACTTTTTGCCCGCAGGGCATTATGTACTAATAATAGGCAGTTGACAAGGGTAGGCAGTCGTGAGTATTGATTTGGAAAAAATGATGGCAAATTTGATTCTTAATATAGATAGATTAGAAGAATCTCAAGCGAACAGTAATGCCAGGATTGCCGAGACTGATGCCAGACTCGAAAAAATGTTTGCCAAAACTGATGCCAGGCTCGAAAAAATGTTTGCCGAGACTAATGCCGGGTTTGCCGAAATCAAAGCCCTGCAAGCCGAAAATGCTGCAGAAATCAGACAACTCGGTATAAGAAACAAGGAACTGGCAACAATGTATGGCGGTGTAAGTGAGCATCTTGGTGAT
>DAOVTM010000382.1 GCA_030633145.1 Desulfobulbaceae bacterium | reverse complement strand
TTTCAGCTTTGCAAAATGCACACGTTCAGATGAGAAGCATAATATTATATAATTTCCAGTGGATAGGGGTGGAGTTTTGGATTTTTCCCGATCTCTGACCATAGAGAACACAGAGTCTTAATTTTCTCTGTGTCCTCTATGTTCTTTGTGTTCTTTGTGGTTGTTTTTTTTATGTAGCTGTACCCGGTAGTGACTACTTTAACTTTTTAAGGATTTGCACCGTCCCCTCAAAATCCCCTTCCTGGTCACACATGACCTGCTCGTAAAATTCACAGTTCTGCCAAGCTCCTCAGCGTTTTTCCACCTGGTTGACGACCACATTGTTTAAATTCCCAACAGTTTTGCTTTGCCATTCCGTCCTCTGCTTAATGTGCTAATAATTCTGTTGTCTTATTAAGGGAGATGGAAAAATATAACTATCCAATTAAACATGAGATAGTTATATCGTAGGTTGGGCTTCGCTACGCTCAGACCAGGTAAGCGAAGACTCCGACCTACCAAACCAAAGTCATCTTGGAT
Source organism: Desulfobulbaceae bacterium (assembly GCA_030633145.1). GTDB lineage: Bacteria > Desulfobacterota > Desulfobulbia > Desulfobulbales > Desulfobulbaceae > DAOVTM01. The sequence goes on along the minus strand of DAOVTM010000382.1, from coordinate 3,759 downwards.
GATTTAAATTTTCCATCTCCCTAATCCAACATGGAGTCAAGAATATCATCAATTTCATCTGAACTCAGGGTGTTGACTACCCCCTGCAGATCCTTCCTGACAGGTCGTTTTACCTGCTTTTTCTTCGCTTGTGGCTGAGCTGGTTTAGCGGCTGGTTTAGCGACTGGCTTAGCAGCTGGTTTAACAGCAGGCTTAGCCACTGGCTTAGTAGCTGGCCTGGCAGCAGGTTTAGCAACAGATTGAGCGACCGCTTTTTTCGTCTTCTCAGGCACAGAGGGGTTTGTCTCCGCCTCTGGCAGCCTGAAATCAGCTGCCAGGGTGTCAATCACCTTATTGATCTCCATTTTCGCCATTCCCAGGCTGGAGTGGTCATCCACCACCAGGACAAGGTGGATATGGCTCTTGCCCGGTTCCGAGCGCAGGGGACTCTTGCCCTCATTCAGGCAGCGAATCAGGATCAGGGCGTTATCGGCTTGCACATGGACAAACTGGCCGCGGCCATAGCCCATCTCCAGGGATGCCTTCTGGGCATTCATAAGAACGCTATTGGCGAGTACGCCAACTATTTCGAGATGGCTCTCTTGCATTTCATACTTGAGCAGCATCTCCCCCTCAGGAGTGAACAGGGCTGCTCCGACAAAACCGTCGATAGTCGATAGTTGTGCTAATTTTTTCTCGGCTTCCATTCTTCCTCCTGTGCTTACAACTACTAATCTTTTTTACTTCTTCTGTTTTACTTAAAAGCTCCTAACTGCAACTTTCGCTGGAGATCTTCAACTCCGGAATAATCAAGTGCGTCAATCCAGCCCACAATCTTGGCATCCTTTGCCGCCCTGTCATCAGGCGTCAGCAACTTCAGAGCCGTGCCAATTCGATCCGCCAGTCGGGCATCGGTTGAGGCCAACCGGGCCAGGAGCCACTCAGGATAGAGCTTAGTGGAACAGGCAAATGGAAAGTCGGGATACTCCTTTTTATTGATAATTTTGAAATCTCTCATGGAGATCGCGCCTTTGGCAGCCATTCGTTCCAGGGTGTCGGTACGCACTGTACCGGCATCGGCCTTACCAGACAGGACAGCCTTGACGACCGCTTCGTGCTTCATGAAAAAGCGCAATGTCCCCACCTGCTCAATGATATTAAACCCGTTATCGATGCATTCCTTCTGGGTCAACTGCCAGCCGCCATAGGAAGAGAGTGACACTGCGCCAAACTTTTTCCCTGTCAGGTCAGCAAGTTTATTGATAGTGGTGTTGTCGGCACGGCTAAAGATCACTCCGCCCATGGTGGTAAAAGCAGCCCCTTCCTGAGAGTTGATCATGGTGACAACAGAAACCGCCTGATGCTTGACCTTGGCAGTCACGAACATGGAGGGGCTGACCAGGAAAAAATCTACCTTTCCATCCTGTATGGTATTATCAAGATCAAAATAGCTGACAGGGATGATGTTGACTGGCTGACCAATTGCTTCAGCAAGATACTCCCCGGTGGCTCCCCACTCCTTCATGGCCTGCAAAGGGCCGTTTTTATCAAGAACTCCAATAGTTACAGCTTCTTGTGCTTGACAGAGCGAAGCAACGAGAACAGTCAGGGTCATTACAAAAGTCATTAAGATCTTCATGTATCCTCCTTAGAAAGAGAGTCTTTCGGCAGCAAGTTGAGTCGGGCTGCCACATTCCGCCCTGATCACCAGAGCGGACAAATTAAATATCTTACAAAAAAACTTCCGTCTATTTATCAGACAATATGAATTTTTTCAAGTAAGATAACACAAAATCAACAAAATGGCTCATCAGGAATAAGTGTATAGAAAACTTGACTATCAAACCTCAGTGTTGTTAGCTTGATACACTTTCAAAAAAATCCTCTGGAGAAGATTATGAAACAGTTGTTTACAGGCCTGCTCCTCAGTTGTCTGCTGGTCACAAACGGATGGTGCCTGACCACGGAAGCTGACTTCAACGGTATTAAAACCCTGGATCTTGCAACAGCGCAGCGCATAGCCCTCAAGGGGAACCCCGGCCTTGAAGCGGCCCAGGCTCGGATGGAACAGGCCCGAGCCAAGCTGCGCCAGGCAGCGGCGGCATGGTGGCCCTCCCTTGACCTGGGTGGTTCCGCTACCCACACCCGTTACTCGGATACCTCCTTTGCTCCGGCTTCCGCTGTCAGCGACATCGATCAGAATTACGACAGCAGTTCTCTGAGCTTACAGGCAACCTGGGTGTTGTTTGACGGCTTTTACCGATCATTCAAGCAGGAACAGATGCAATACGGGACAAAATCCTCTGGTGCCGCCCATCGCGACAGCCAGCGGCTGCTGGTTCTGACCGTGGCCGAGGCATTTTTCAATGCCCAGCTGATCCAGACCAGGGTCAACATTGCCCAGGCCGACAATCAATTCTACTCAAAACAACTCCGTGACGCGAACAACCGCTTTGAGGTCGGTACCGGCTCCTGGGGCGATGTCCTTAACATCAAGGTTCAGCTCAATTCCGCCAAAACGAGCGAGATGTTCGGTAAACGGGAATATGAAGCAGCAGAGTACGGGCTGGCGGCTCTGATGGGCATTGAAGAAGCTGTTCTGCCCGAATCGGTTGTACTGACTGCCCTGGACAGAAAGGCCGCTCTTTCAAAGGATTTTGCGGGGGATGTGCAGAGCCTGATTCAAGAGGCCCTGGAGAATCGTCCTGACCTCGAGGTGCTTGAGATGCAGAAACAGGCGGCCAGCGCAGCCACTGGACAGGCAAAATCGCAGTTCTGGCCCAGGGTGCAGCTCTATGGCAAGGTCACTGGGGCGCAACAGGGAGAGTGGATACTCGACCCTGATGATTTCGGAAATTCTGTGGGTGTCAACCTTAGCTGGAACCTGTTTGCCGGGGGCGAGGATCGTGCAGAGATCGAGGAAGCGGAACAGGCCAAGAGGGAGATAGGTGCCAGTCAAAGCAACCTCCGCAATACAGTGGCGGCAAAGGTGCGCCAGAACCTGGCCCTGCTGGCCGCCGCCCGGGAGCAGGTGCGGCTACAACGGGAAAGTGTTACCCTGGTAGAGGAAAACAGGGAGCTGGCTCAGAGCGAGTATGAGGCCGGTTCCGCCTCACTGGTTCGCCTCAACGAGGCTCAGCGTGATCTGACCACCACATACGGGCGACTAGCCCAGGCCCTGGTCAGCTACCACCAGGCCCATCATCAACTCTTGGCGACCATTGGCCGTAACCTGGAACCGTTTGCTGATCTTCCGGTGCAGGAACCGCCTACTGATTGAGCTGCTTATAAACCGCTGTTCGCTTATCTCCGGGGCGGCATGGGCCTTTAAGACAACCTTGCCTTTTTTGTCCACCAGCACAATGGTGGGAACCGACTGCACCCATACTGGCGGGAGAGTTTTTTTGTTTCATCAAAGATTACCGGGTAGTCCATGCCTGTACTATTCATAAAGGCGCGGGTTCGTTCCAGGGAGTCGTTATGAGCAACATTGATACCTATGAACTCCATGCCCTGACACGTTGCTGCCCTGAAAGCAGATTGCCATGAAAGTACATGCCATCAAAACAGGCTCGGTCGAAGAATTTCATTAAACGATTGACCATATTACTTGTCAGGTAAGCCTGTTCGTGGGCGTAACTTTTTATAAACCTGTCACGCTTAGTACACAAATCAAGGATGTACTTTTTCATCGTCGAATCGACAACTTGTTTCTCTGTCCACCCCGTAAACGCCTTATTTGTTGAGAAAAGGCGGCTTTACTGGTGGCCTTATACCATC
>DAOVTM010000246.1 GCA_030633145.1 Desulfobulbaceae bacterium | reverse complement strand
CTGCACTTTTTTTCTGATCACAGGCAGATTCCAGAACAGAGGCTGCCTGCTGAACACCGCTTGCGCCGATATTACCGGCAACACCTTTCAGGGTATGAGCAACACGGGTAGCAGCTTGTGAATCCGTATCAGCTTCTGGATTCGTATCATCCTGTGCAGCCTTAAACAGTTCGGCAAAGTTGCCTTGCCCTGCATGAAACAGAATCAGCAGCCGTCTGTAAAGTGAGAAATCCTGTTCAGTAGTTGCCAGCCCTTTAGCGGTGTCGATGCCGTTTAACCCTTCATCCCAACCCTCTGCCGGGGGGAGCGATTCCTCTGGTTTTTCTCTTGCCGTATTGGTGGAGGGATGGGCAGGCGTAATCCACTTAGCCATCGTGTTGAACATCAGGTTCACATCAAGCGGCTTGCCGATATGATCGTTCATGCCTGCCGCCTCGGTCTTATCCCGGTCGCCGGACATAACATTTGCGGTCATGGCAATGATGGGAATGGTTTTGAATTTGTTCTGTCTGCGGATAGCACGAGTGGCGGTATAACCGTCCATGACCGGCATCTGTAGATCCATCAGGATACCGTCAAAGGTTGCAGTGTCGAGAATATCCAGTGCCTCCAGGCCATCCCAGGCGGTGGTGACATGCAGACCAATGCTGCGCAGTAACTCGCTTGCCAGCTCCTGATTCAGGTCGTTATCTTCAACCAGTAAAATCCTGGCTCCACGCAGATGAATAATGGCTTCGTCGTTTTGCCAGGCTTCCAGTTGGAGAAAAACGGCATCGCCCTCTTCCATTTGCAGGGAAAAGGAGAAGCAGGAGCCTTGCCCGACTTCACTCTCTACCCAAATCTTTCCGCCCATCAGGTTTGTCAATTTTTTACTAATCGCCAGCCCCAGTCCGGTGCCGCCAAACCGTCGGCTGGTGGAGCTTTCGGCCTGGCTGAACGATTGGAAGAGGTTTGTCTGCTGCTCCGGACTTATGCCGATTCCGGTATCGCTGACAGAGAAATTGAGCAGATGGCTTCCCGACTGCTCCTTATCTTCATTGGCATGAACGCTGATGATGATGCTGCCCTGCCTGGTAAATTTTATAGCGTTATTAACAAGGTTGGTCAGGATCTGTCCCAGGCGCAACGGATCACCTTTAAGTATCAATGGAACCTCCGAGCCAATTTCAATATTCAATACCAACCCCTTTTCACTGGTCTTTAATCCCATCATGCCGGTGAGGTTATCGAGTAGTGTTTGCAGACTGAAATCAATGACCTCGATCTCCAGCTTATCGGCTTCAATTTTTGAAAAATCGAGAATATCGTTAATAATGCCAAGCAAAGATTCAGCAGACTGGTGTGCCTTGGTGATAAAATTTTTCTCTCTTGGCGCAAGGATTCCCTCCAGTGCCAGTTGGGACATACCGATAATGGCATTCATCGGGGTGCGGATTTCATGGCTCATGTTGGCGAGAAATTCCGATTTTGCCTGATTGGCCGCCTCGGCCTGCTGCTGTGCTTCGATCAACTGGTGTTCAGCCTGTTTACGTTCGGTGATGTCCTGACCAAGCACAATAAGGGTCTGTTGTTGATCGTCTTGATCAAAGAGGGGTATTTTAACCACATCAAAGAGAAGAGGTGTTCCATCTGGCCGGGGAATACGCTCTTCATAACTGGACGGTTGTTTCAGTTCCCATGCCTTATTATCCGTATCCATGCAGCCAAGAAATGTTTCACGGTGAAAATCGCCACAGGAAGCAAGTTCAATATCCGTCTTGCCCTTATAATCCACTCCTTCAAGCTGGAATAACTTAATGCTGAAGTCATTGGCCAGCAGCAAGCGTCCCTGACCATCTTTCAGGCAGATAATACCTGGGGTGGAGTTGACAATAGTCTCCAGATAGCGTTTTTGACGTTGTGTTTCCTTTTCAGCATGTTGCCGTTCCCCCATTTCCCGTTGCAAACGCCGATTACCACGCAGAATAATGAAGATAATCAGCCCGGCCACAGCCAGCAGCCCGCCAATCCCTAAGGCAATCCGGCGCAAATCAGTGCGATGCTCGACTGTCATTACAAGGTGTTTACGGTAGATGGCATTGCGCTCTTCCGGGTTGATGGCGGCTCGACTCTTATTAATGATAGAGAGCAGTTGCGGCCAGTCTTTACGAACCGCAACCCCGATCTTCAAGTCATCCAGCCCAGAGGTTGCGGCGACCTTGAGATTGTTTAACCCCAGGTAGCCAATGTAATGTTGCGCTGTTGCTAACATTCCCACATAGGCAGTTGCTTCACCAGTACTGACGGCCTTCAGGGCTTCAGCTGTTCCGTCAACTATTTTGAGTTTTATTTTCGGAAAACGGTTAGTCAGCGTTGCAACTAAGCCAAAACCTTTTTCCACTGTTACAGTTTTTCCGTCAAGCGCATTAAGGCCATAAATACTATGTTCTTTCTCACGAGTAAAGATGACAAGAGGAACATGTCTCTTGTTGTTAGGGAAACCAAAGGAAGCATTGTTCTCTGGAGTACGTTCGACACCGGGGACAAGATCGAATTTTTCATGGCTGCGAACTGCTTCCATGGCATCGTTTCGATTCTTCAACTGCAAATAGACTACTTTGAACCCGGCATTCCGTGCTGTCAGATTCATGATCTCTACAAAAATTCCCTGTGCGCCATCTTTCCAATAGATGTACGGGGGAAAATCAATGACTGGAATCCGGACTGCTGGAAGTTCGTCTAACCATGCCTGTTCCTCAGGGGTTAGCTGTATTTTTTTTGTCAGCTCTGTTTTCTGCTGGGGGCTGACCTTGTCCTGTGCCGACTGTTCCTGGATTCCAGTTACAGTGGCTGTGATCAGGCTTGCCATGAAGAGGAACAGGGCGGTTGTTAACAGGATGTTGCGAATTATAATCATAGTGGATTTGTATCCTGCTAAAATTTTATGGCAGGCTCACTTACCTGGAGCATGGGAACCAGAGTAAAGAAGATACGGATGCCCTTTAATCTGCGCTTTTCTGCGTAAATCTGCGGCTAAATCTGTGGTAAAAGCTTCGCAGCACCCTCAAAATCAAAGCTCTCAACAGCGGTAATCAAGGCAGACAAATCCTTGTCTGGTAATAATGCCCTTAGCTCTTGGCTTCGTTTAAATGCCTCAATATTATGCTCTTTTAAGAGTATTTTAAGCTTTTCAATCAAGGCATCAACCTGTTGAGGGTCGGCAGGTTGCCCTGGCTGCTCATCGTCTGACTGAGCAATAAACCCTTCCAATCCTTCAATAACAGGATCAAGTTCTGCCAGCACCTGTTGCAGAGCTGTTTCAATATCTGCTGCGCTCTTCTTTTGCCTACAGGCAGACTCCAGGACAAGGGCGGCCTGCTGCACCTTGCCTGCCCCGATATTACCGGCAACGCCTTTCAGGGTATGAGCGATGCGGCTTGCTGCCTGCGGGTCATTATCCGCCTGCGCAGCCTGGAACAGTTCGGCAAATTTGCTCTGACCTGTGTGGAACATAATCAACAGCCGACAGTAGAGAGTAACATTATATTCGGTGGCTGCCAGCCCTTTTTTGCTGTCAATACCGATCAGTTTCTCGAATTTTCCGGTTTTTTCGTTTGTGCTGTCAATGCTCTTTTTCTCCGTGTCGGCCTGCTGGTAAACAGGTTGCTCTACAGGATGCTTGACAGATATCCACTTCCCCATGGTATTTAACAGTTGACTCACATTAAACGGTTTGCCGATATGGTCGTTCATGCCTGCCGCTTTGGCCGCAGCACGGTCGCTTGCCATGACGTTGGCACTAAGGGCAAGGATGGGAAGTGTTTTAAATTGAGGAAGTTTTCTAATAGCACGGGTGGCGGCATAGCCATCCATGACCGGCATCTGCACATCCATTAAGACCCCGTCAAATTGCTCTGTTTGCAGGATATCCAGTGCCTCCTGTCCATTCCAGACCTGGCTGACAAGTAAACCTTTACCCTCAAGCATTACCTTTGCCATTTCCTGGTTTAACTCGTTATCCTCCACTAACAGAATCTTTGCCCCTTGTAAGCGGTCAAGATTTTCATCCTCATCAATCTGTTCTACGGCAACCTTATGAGCTTCACCCAGAGCCAGTTGCAGGGTAAAGAAAAAGCGGGTTCCCTGACCTGCTTCACTTTCTACCCAAATTGCACCGTTTCTGTCCATCAATTTGATCAATTTTTTGCTGATGGTCAACCCTAGGCCACTCCCTCCATATTTACGACTGGTGGAACTGTCAGCCTGGCTGAACGCTTGAAACAGCACGGTCTGCTGCTCTGCTGTCATACCGATACCGGTATCGGCAACACAAAACTGAAGGGTTGCCCTGTCCTGCTGCTGTTCAAGCAGTTGCACGCTGATGTTTATCCTACCCTGGGAGGTAAATTTGACCGCATTGTTACTGAGGTTAATCAGGATCTGTCCCAGCCGCAAAGGATCACCTTTCAATGTCTTGGGAATGTCGGCGGCAAGAGTAATGGTCAGCTCCAGTCCCTGCTCTTCCGCCTTGTACCTGATGAGTGTGTCAATATGGTCAAAAATGGATTGTAAACGAAAATCGATCAGTTCCATGTCCATTTTGCCCGCTTCGATCTTGGAAAAATCAAGGATGTCGTTAATAATGGCAAGTAATGTGGCTGCGGAATAGTTGACCTTTTCAATATAGTTTTTCTGAATGGGCTTAAGGTCTGTTCCAAGGGCCAGTTGGGACATGCCAATGATGACATTCATCGGGGTGCGGATTTCATGGCTCATATTGGCAAGAAATTCGGATTTGGCCTTGTTGGCGGCCTCGGCCTGTTGCTGCGCCTTGATCATCTGCTGCTCAATCTCTTTTTGCACGGTAATGTCAGAGTGGGTTCCAACAAAACGCAATGGGGTTCCCTGTGCGTCACGTTCAACAATCTTCCCCCTTGCCCGTATCCAGATATAACTTCCATCTTTTTGCATAAACCTGAATTCAACATCATAGGTATTTTGCTTTGCCGCAAACAGGTCCTTATAGGGAGCCATTGCCAACTGAATATCATCAGGATGAACCCGTTTTTTCCATTCCTCAAAGGTGTGGGGGAATGCCTCCGGCTCATATCCGGCCATAGTGTAGTAGCGGGAATCAAAATGAACCGTATTGCTCTGTACATCCCAGTCCCAGATACCGTCATTGGCTACGGACATTGCAAGATCAAGCCGCTCTTCGCTCTTTGCAAGTGCTTCGGCTGCCTGTTTCTGCTCGGTAATATCAATATGAACTCCGACAAAACGGGTCGCCTTACCCGCAGTATCACGAGCAACCACCCGTCCAGCAGACAGCATCCATCGCCATTGTCCATCAGCACTACGCAGACGATGTTCAGTTCGATAAAGGGAATCATCTCCATTTGCAAAAAGCTGTATAACAGCCATGACCGATTCAATATCATCCGGGTGCATCAGAGATAACCAATGTTTGGAGGTCATGTCTGGAAAGGCATCAGGGGAATAGCCGAGCATGGTGAAGAAGATGTCGTTGGTATGAACTACGTCGGGCTGCGGCTGCCAATCCCATAGACCAAGATTTGCCGCCTCCAGGGTGAGGGTGAGTTGTTGACGGCTGTCCTCCAGATCCTGTTGCTCTTTTTTACGGTCGGTGATATCCCGCATCACCTCCAAATTAAAGGTGCTGCCGTCCGGGTTATGAATCGGGGTGGCAGCGATATCACAACTGCGGCAAACTGTAAGAGGGGGGTGTTAGCAGACCGACTCTCCCTGTCGGATGACAGCTTTTGCCTGACAGTAGGAACAGGGCAGTTCCAGACCTGCAATTGCCTGATAGCAGCTCTTACCTGTCTGCTCGCCAAACCAGTCGATCATCACAGAATTCATGTGACGGATACGGTAGTCCGCATCAATAACTAACATCCCCTCGCCAATTTCACCAATTGCATCCAGCATGGCCTGGGAGTCTGCCTGGCTCTGTTGTAGTTTGGCTGTGGTTTGGGTCACCTTGCGCCGCAGCAGGCGATTCCACAGCAGGATAAAAACCAGCAGCAGCGCAATACCGAATAGAATCCATCTTAAAAAGGTGTAGTCAAAGGTTTGGGTGACCTCGACTGCAAAATATTTGCGGGTAATACCACTGCGCTCTTCCGGGGTGATG
>DAOVTM010000266.1 GCA_030633145.1 Desulfobulbaceae bacterium | reverse complement strand
TCGTTGTTACCTTGAGCGGCACATTGAAGTTCATAAGGGTGCCAGTATGCAGGCGCTATTTCAGCCGGAGGCTGACACGTATCGGAAGAACCTGGAGGAAATTGAACGGAAGCTGGAGGTGCTGCGAAACAGGAATAATATCTTCTCCATGGATGATCAGAAACGGCAGCTCATTCAGCAAAAGGCTGAAGTCAGGAAGGAATTGGATCATATCCGCAGAAATATTCTGGTTGAAAAGGATCAAGTCGACAGGATGAAAGAGCAGATCAGCTCCCATAATAAAACGGTTGAGATGTTTGATTCTGATGCGCCTAATCCGTTAATTCAATCACTCAAAACCAGGCTTGTAGAGCTGCAGATGCAGAAACAGACCCTGCTGCATAACTACTCTCCCAAGAGCCGCAAGGTGGCAGTTGTGGTTTCTGAAATTAATACCCTTAATACATCCCTTGCCGAAGAGCAAGCCAGGATTCTGTATACCAATGAAAATGAGTTAAGTGATCTGCAACTGCGAGAAAAGTCATTGAAACAAGAGTTGATGCGGCATGTCTCGGAACTCAAGGCAATCAACGATATTGAGATTGAAAAAGAACGTCTTGAGCGTGAAAAGCAAATCAATGAACGGAATTATCTCCGCTACATGAAGGAACTGGAGGAGGCTCGAATTTCCGAGGTCATGGATCTTGCCAAGATAACCAATGTTCGAGTCATCCAGCCGGTAGCTGTCTCACTTCAGCAGCTAGGGATGAGGAATTCCCTGATCCTGGCGGTTGTCGGCTGCATAAGCCTGCTGATAGGTGTCTGCATTGTTTTCCTGCTTGAATATCTCGATCATTCAATAGGGACTGCCAGAGATATAGAGGAATTTCTTGATCTGCCTGTTCTGGGATCTATCAGAGAAAAACGATAATGGAAATGATATGACAGAGAAAGCGTCCTTAGACAGCATGAGAGCCACATTGAAACAAGGAGAAGAACCAGCTGCTTCAGGAAAAATCGGGCTCCCTGTCGGACTTGCCGAGGATTACATTCATTTAAGCAATAATATTCTGGCCCTCCATGCCGGGAACGGGATAAAAAATATAGCTGTATCGAGTTCGGCCCATGGTGAGGGGGTGACAACGGTAGCAGCCAATCTGGCTATTGCGCTGGCCCGGAAAGAAACGTCCAATATCCTCTTGATAGATGGCAACCTGCGAAAACCTTCCGTGCCTCAATTTTTCGGGGTGGACAGGGGGGAGGGACTAGCTGAATGCATTTCCGGCGACCGGGATTTGGCTGCCATGTTGAGAAAAACCGCGCTTCCCAACCTGCAGCTGCTGACCAGCGGGAATTCTGAAAAGGAACCGAGTCAGTTTTTCACACATGCCAGATTTCAGACGTTCCTTAATGAGCTTGGCAGCCGTTTTGATCTGATTCTTTTTGATACACCGCCAATCAGCCTCTATCCGGAAACAGTCCTCCTCTCCGCCATGGTGGATGGTGTCCTCCTTGTTATTCAGGCTGAAAGACTGATTTACGAGGTCATTCGAAAGGCGAAGGATAAGGTGTTGAGCCATGGCGGCACGCTTGTTGGGACGGTTTTAAACAGGAGAAGATATTATATCCCGAATGCAATCTATAAGAACTTATAGCCCGTGTGGATATTCCTTTGGCAGCAATTGATATTTTAATGGCGACCTGCAATGGCGAAGTATACTTGGAGGAGCAGCTTGACTCCCTGTTCTGCCAGACTTTTCAGGATTGGCATTTGCTTGTCCGGGACGATTGCTCTGAAGACAAAACCGTTGCAATCCTGAACGACTATAAGAGGCGATACCCCGACAGAATCACCCTGGTGCAAGACCGCCATAAAAGGCTGGGTGCCAGCCTTAATTTCGGAGCATTGCTTCCCAGTTCCTCTGCTGACTACATCATGTTCGCTGACCAGGATGACCGCTGGTTGCCCCATAAGGTCGAAACGACCTTAAAAAAAATGGCAAACATGGAAGAGCGATATTCCAAAGAGAAACCGTTACTGGTGTTCACCGATTTAACGGTGGCAGACGAACAGTTGCATGTCCTGTGTGGCTCCTTCTGGCAGCATCGTAACATTAACCCGAAGAATACCAGCGTCAATAGCCTGCTTTCTGAAAATGTTGCGCCGGGCTGCAGCATGATGCTGAACAAAGTCCTGAAGAAGATTGCCGTTCCGGTTCCCGAGCAGGCAATCCTGCACGACTGGTGGATCATGCTGCTGGCGGCGATATGTGGCGAAATTGATTTTGTCCCTGCGCCCACAATGCTTTACCGGCAGCATGGGAGCAATGATGTCGGAGCAAGGAAAAGAGATCTCGATGAGGCAATTCGATACATATGCCATCCCCGGTTGCTGGTTGACAAGATTCGCAGTTACCGGTATTTCCGGCAGGAAACGGTACAGCAGGCAGCAGCGCTGCTGAGGAAATACCAGGAGTTGATGAACCGGCCGGGCTGCAGCTCCAATCCGGATCTTATTACACTGCTTAAGAATTATGCCAGACTGGACACTATGACATTCTTAGCTAGAAAAGCGTTTTTGCTACGGAATGAACTACTGCGCGGGTATTACCTGACCAGAGCGGCAAAGCTCCTGTTTTTCTGAAGCAATACGAGCAGTTGCTGTCTGTTGCCACAATCGACACCCAAATGATGTTTTTGATGATTCATGCCTCATCAAGACACAAAGCGAATAATGTATGGGAGCGGATGGATATCTCAATCGGTATTGTAGGACATGGTCATCGGGCATACCTTGAGACGCTTTTTTCATCACTTTTCAACACTGATATCCAACGCTCTTATGAGGTAATTTTTGTTGAAAACAACGTCCATGACGGGAGTACCGCCCTTGTCAAGGAAGCCTATCCCCGGGTGCGGCTGATCTGCAACCAGCACTCGTACAGCTTTGCTGAAAATAATAATATCGCCTTTGCGGCAAGCAGTGGGAAATATTTCCTGATGCTTAATCCTGACAAGGAAGTGCAAAAAGGCGCCATAGGTGCAATGGCGGCTTTTCTGGACAGCACTCCGCAGTCAGGAGCCTGCGGTCCGAAACTGCTTTTTCCTGACGGCAGTTTGCAGCACTCCTGCCGTCGTTTCCCAACACTCAAAAGTTTTCTGCTGCGAAGAACGCCGCTGCGGTTTCTGCAGCCAGCCCAATACCGCGACAAAAAGCATCTCATGGTCGGCTCGAATCATAAAACGATCTCCCAGGTCGACTGGCTGCTGGGTGCCTGCATCATGGTCAGGCGTGAGCTCTATGAACGTCTGGGAGGGCTGGATGAACGGTATGAAATGTATTGCGAGGATATTGATTTCTGCCGCCGTCTACAGAAGATTGGCCGGAATGTTTACTATGTGCCGCATGCCGTTGTGGTGCATCATCACCTCGCCGAAACGGATAAAACCTTTTTTACCCGGAAGACCCGGAAGCACTTCAAGAGCATGTTGCGCTACGTGGTGAATCACGGGATCAAAATGGGGTAGGTGCATCGTAAGCGTTCACAGGCACCGCATCTGCACGCGATCAGGGCAAGGGGTTTGCGATCCGGCAGGCTTTTGCTATCCTGTGATCGGTTACGGTGCATATTCTAATGGCTTTTTACGAAGCAACAAGGCAAAGGCGCTGAGTTTTTCAAATGACCAACCAGATTATTGGAAATATACCCTCGAAGAAATTAAACCAGTTTGCTCAATTAGCTCTAATGGCTTTAGGCGGGGCTGTTTGCGGTCTGTTCATTTTTCTGTTTATGGGGCTCAGCATATGGTGGGCTTTTTTTCTGCTGTCGGGGATGGTTGTATTCTTTGTTGCGATTTCGTCAGGATACATAAAGTGGCTCTGTCTATTAATGATAGCCTTTTTCCTTCCCATGAATATTGATATACATTTTCTGCAGAATAATCTCCGGGTTTCTATAAGCAGCCTGATAATACTTTTTCTGTCAATTCTCTGGATTATAGAATTAGCAAGGGACAAAGAAAAAAAGATCCGTTTTTTCCCGAAAACGACAATTCCTGCAGTCGCTTTCCTGCTTGTCACCGGCGTGTCATTGCTGCTCAATGCGCATGGCAACATGACTCCGATGTTTAGAATGTTCGAGCCGACTTGCGATCTTCTCATCTATCTATATGTTGCCAATAAAATAAGCACGGAAAAGGATGTAAAATTTGTTGTTTGGGCCTTGCTGCTGGGCGCTTTGCTGCAATGTGCAGCGGCAATTGCTGAATTGTGGATTGGTATCGATTTCGATCTGAATTTCAGCCAGGCGTCTTCCGCGATATGGCAACAGGAGGTCGGGGGGACATATTATTCAAGAATATCCGGACTCATGGAGCATGCCAATATGCTGGCAATTTATCTGAGTTCCATGGTTATCTTCCTGATATCGCTTATCTTCTGCAAAGGTCGCCAAATAGGGGTGTTGATTTACTGGTTGGGTGTTGGGATCGGTTTTTTTGTGATTGTCTATACCTTTTCAAGGAGTGCCTGGTTTGTGTTCAGTATATTCGCGCCATTAACCTTCCTCATATATCTATGGAAATTAGACTCCCTTAAAAAGGCAATACCCTCTCTCATCATCTTCCTAATTGTGGTTATCGGTGGAGGGCTAATCCTGTCAACGGAGATTACGGATCGGTTAACGCTTGATTTATCAGTGCTTTCTCGGTGGTATATGATAGAGATAGGGATCAATATGGTGAAAGATAATCCCTTTTTCGGGGTCGGTCTTTATAACTATGCCGCACTCCAATTTTTTTATGATACGACAATAGAGGGCATAACATCAATTTTCCCTGGTTACCTGCACAATATCTATGTGCTCATCGCAGCAGAGCAAGGTATTGTTGGGCTTTTACTCTTTCTCTGGCTCAATTATGCAATTTGGCTGGAAGGGTGGCGTTTTGTACCGTCAGAAGTGAGTTTTCTGACAAATATCGGACTGAGTTTTTTCGGGCTCATATTAATGTTCTTCCTGTTTGGCATGGCAAATCCTTTTCCAAGATTCACCTATATATATTTTGCGTTAGGTATGCTTGTTGGTATAAATAGATTAGTGACCGATTCGGCTGCTATTTCTTCAAGACAAGGGGGCGAGGCCTAGGCTGCTCTTCCGCCCCGTGACTGGTGAAATCACATAATGAAAAAGATCTTCCCTTCCAACCTCAGTTCTCAATGTGCGACCGTATCGTTGCGGATGACGAGTACGCCTGACAGCGGGGTTAATTTATGTTAAGAAGAATTTACCGTTGCGGCCGTTCCCTTGTGCATCGAATGGCAAACCGTATAGATACGCCGGTATTAGTTCTTCTCTATCACCGCGTGACTACACTTGAGTCGGACCCTTATCTACTAGCAGTAACGTCGGCGCATTTCAGGGCACAGATGGAGTATTTGAGGGAAAATTTTCCTGTTCTGCGTTTCGGCGAAGAATGGGCTCATTTATCCAAGCCTGGTGTGGTGGTTACCTTTGACGACGGTTATGCAGATAATCTGTTGGAGGCAGTGCCTATCTTGGAAGAGGTGGGTGTGCCTGCAACATTTTTTGTTGCAACAGGTCCTATTGCTAGGGGCAATGGGTTTTGGTGGGATGAATTGGAGTCAATACTCCTTGAAGGACGAGAGTTTCCCGCCCATTTTCAGCTTGAAGATAACAAGTATGGAAGACAATGGCCAACGGCTACGGATTCTGAACTTCAGATGTTGCACCGGGATATATTGATCTTGATGAAAAAGATCGATTACAGGAGTAGGGAGAAATTACTTCAGC